>NZ_JBHXKA010000120.1:0-24376 GCF_042722885.1 Streptomyces sp. NPDC058401 | reverse complement strand
TTCAGGTGCGGGTCGAGGCCGGCCAAATCCAGCCCCTCCGGCGTTTGAGGAGCGGGGTCTGGGGCGGAGCCCCAGGGGGGTCCGGGCGCAGCCCGGTACCCCTCAGCCCGTCCGGCGCTTGAGGACCGGGCTGCACTCCCCAGCCGGCGCGGGTCCGGGCAGCGCCCGGGGAACGGTGGAAGGGTGGGTAGGGGACAGCCCCGCAGGGCTACGCTCAAGGCATGGCCGGCCGCTACGACCCCCTCACCCGCACCGCGATCCGCGGCGGCCGCACCACGGTGCCCCCAGCCCCGGGCACGGGCACGGGCACAGCCCCCGGCACGGGCACGGCCACCGGCCCCAGCCCGGGCACCCGCACCCGCACCCGCACCCGCACCCGCACCTGGACCCCACCCACCCCCCTGGACCTGGGCCTCACCCTCGGCCCCCTCAGACGCGGCCCCGCCGACCCCACCTTCCGGGCCACCGCGGGAGCCGTCTGGCGCGCCACCCGTACCCCCGCCGGCCCGGCCACCCTCCGCGTCACGCGGGACGGCGCCGGGGCCGGGCCAGGGGTGACCGCCACTGCCTGGGGCCCCGGCGCCGACTGGATCCTCGACGGTCTGCCCGAGCTGCTCGGCTCCGCCGACGACCCCTCCGGCTTCGTCCCCCGGCACAGGCTCGTGCACGCCAGCCACCGCCGCCGCCCCGGCCTGCGGCTGACCCGTACCGGCCTGGTCCTGGAGTCCTTGATCCCGACGGTCCTGGAGCAGAAGGTCACCGCCGACGAGGCGTACCGCGCCTGGCGCCGCCTAGTACGCCAGTACGGCGAACCGGCCCCGGGCCCGGACCCGGGCCCGCACGAAAACGGGGCCCCGGACCTCTACGTCATGCCCGACCCCCGCACCTGGGCCCTCATCCCGTCCTGGGACTGGCACAAGGCCGGAGTCGACTCCAAACGCTCGGCCACCATCGTCCGGGCCGCCCGCCTCGCCGCCCGTCTGGAAGAGGCCGCGGCCATGGACCTGCCGGCGGCCACCGCCCGCCTGGAGGCGGTCCCGGGCATCGGCCCGTGGACCTCCGCGGAAACCCTCCAGCGCAGCAACGGCGCCCCCGACGCGGTCACCACCGGCGATCTCCACCTGCCCGGCATCATCGGCTACGCCCTGGCCGGGGACCGGGACGCCGACGACGCCGTCATGCTGGAGCTCCTCGCCCCCTACGCGGGCCAGCGCCACCGCGCCGCCCGCCTCGTCCTGCTGGCTGGCGGGGCCCCGCCCCGCCGGGCCCCCCGGATGCCCCGGGGTGACATCGGCAAGCTTTGAGGGAACGGCCCGGAAGGGTCACCGGACTCACCGGACCTCGATGAACTCCGCCGCCGCCCGCCCCGCCCGCTCGGCCGGAGCGACCGCGGCGTGCCCGACGGCCACCGCGCCCATCGGGTCCCAGTCCTCCGGGAGGCCGAGCACCTTGCGCACCACGTCCCGGCAGAACATCGTGGAGGACACCCACGCGGAGCCCAGCCGTTCCCCGGCCAGCGCGACCAGGAAGTTCTGTACGCCCGCGCCCATCGCCACGACGAACATCTCCCGCTCCGCCGCGTCCCGCCGCGCGTGCCCGTAGTCGTGGGCGCCGTCCGTGACCAGGCAGGGCACCACCAGGTAGGGCGCGGCCCGCAGGACGTCGCCCCGCCGGACCCGCTTGGCGATGGACTCCTCGGACTTCCCGTCCCGCCGCAGGTCCTCGATCCAGGCGTCGCGCATCGCGTCCAGCAGTTCCAGCCGCGCGCCCGCCGACTCCAGCAGGACGAACCGCCACGGCGTCGTGTGGTGCGGGGCGGGGGCCGTCACGGCCGCCGCCACCGCGCGGCGCACCGCGCCCGGGTCGACCGGCTCGGACGTGAAGGCCCGTACGGTACGCCGCTGCGTCACGGCTTCCCGTACCGCCTCCGAGGTGCCCAGCCGGAACATGTCGTCGGCCGGCGAGCGCACCAGGTCGGCCGCCGAGGAGCCCTCGCCCAGTACGTGCGCCAGCCCGCGGACCACCGCCACCGGCAGGCCCTCGGCCTTGCCCTTGACCAGGTCGCCGGCGGCGGCCAGCTCGTCGGCGGTCGCGACGACGGTCGCGCTCAGCGGGTTCCCGTGGGCGTCGGTGCCCCCGCGCAGGTCGTCCAGGACCCGTACGCCCGCGGCGCCGATCGCCACGTCGGTGAGCCCGGTGCGCCACGGCCGCCCGAAGGTGTCCGTCACGACGACGCCCACGTCCACGGAGAGCAGCTCCCGCAGACCGGCACGGATCGCGGCGGCCGAGGCGTCGGGGTCCTCGGGCAGCAGGAGGACGGTGCCGGCCTCGGTGTTCGAGGCGTCGACCCCGGCGGCCGCCATGACCAGGCCCTGCCGGTTCTCCACGATCCGCAGCGTCCCCCGGCGCGCGACGACCCGTACGGTCTCGGCGTCGATCGCCTCCTCGCGCGAATCGGCGCGGACGATCCGGCCCTCGGCCTTGGAGACGATCTTCGAGGTGACGAGCAGGACGTCGCCGTCGCGCAGCTCCGCTCCGGCGGCGGCCGCGATCAGCGCCGCCAGGTCGTCGCCCGGCCGCACCTCCGGGATCCCGCCGAGGGCCCGTACCTCGTACGAGGGCCCGTGCGGGGCGGTCACCGGGAGGCCTCCGCCAGTTCCAGCGCGGCCCGCGCCATCTCCGCCGTGGCGGCCAGGTCGCTCATCATCAGCGGGACCGCCCGGCAGGTGATGCCGGCGGCCTCCACCTCGGCGACGGCGTCCGCGTCGGCGGTGTCGACGAGCCAGCCGTCGAGCAGTTCGGTGCCGTAGTGCAGGGCGACGGCCGCGGCGGTGGATTCGACGCCGACGGCGGCCAGCACCTTGTCGGCCATCCCGCGTACGGGAGCGCCCCCGACGATGGGGGAGAGCCCCACGACGGGAGCCGTGGCGGCGGCCACGGCCTCGCGGATGCCGGGTACGGCGAGGATGGTCCCCACCGACACCACGGGGTTGGACGGCGGGAAGAGGATCACGTCGGCGGCCGCGATGGCCTCCAGGACCCCGGGCGCGGGTTTGGCCTGTTCGGCGCCCACGGGGACGACGGCCTCGGCGTCCACCGCGGCGCGCATGCGGACCCAGTACTCCTGGAAGTGGATGACCCGGCGCTCGCCGCTCTGCGAGTCGGTGATCGCGACGTGGGTCTCGACCCGGTCGTCGGACATGGGGAGCAGCCGGACCCCGGGCTGCCAGCGGTCGCAGAGGGCCTCGGTGACGGCGCTGAGCGGGTAGCCCGCACCGAGCATCTGGGTACGGACGATGTGGGTGGCGAAGTCGCGGTCGCCGAGGCCGAACCAGGTCGGTCCGACCCCGTACGCGGCGAGTTCCTCCTTGACGGTGAAGGACTCGTCGGTGCGGCCCCAGCCCTGGTCCTCGTTGATGCCACCGCCGAGGGTGTACATCACGGTGTCCAGGTCGGGGCAGACCTTGAGCCCGAACAGGTGAATGTCGTCACCGGTGTTGCCGATGACCGTGATGTCCGCGTCGGGAACCGCGGACTGGAGACCGCGGAGGAAACGGGCGCCGCCGATGCCGCCGGCCAGAACAACAATGCGCATGTGAGGCAGTCTGTCAGGCGGCCCGCGGTGCTAGACGGAGAGGGCCTCGGGCCGGGCCGGAGAGCAGCTGTGCATCGGCATCTCGGTCAGGCCGGGGAAGTACACGTGCAGGCTGACGGCCCCGTCGAGGCTGTCGTTCTGGACCTCGTGGGCGTAGCCGGGGGCGAAGACGCGCTGGGAGCCGGCGCCGAGGGCGAGCCGGCCGCGGGAGGTGTGCTCGGTGAGCTCGCCCTCCAGGACGGTCAGTACGCCGGAGGAGCCGCCGTGGTCGTGCAGGCCGCTGCCCTGGCCGGGGACCCAGCTGAGGAGCCAGACCTCGTAGCCGGGGCCGGTGCGCAGCCGGTGGTACCAGCGGCTCGTGGCGTCGTACTGGACCAGGTGCTCCCACTCGGAGCGGTCGGCGGCGATGGAACGCGCGAGGCCCACGAACTCGGCGACGGTGGCCGGGTGCTCGCGGGCGGGCTGCAGGAGGTGCTGGACGGAGAGGATGTCGCCGGCGATCTGGAGGTCGCTCTCGACCATCGGAGGGGCGATGGCCGTGGTGGGGGTGGTGTTCAGGGTGCTGGTGCTGTTCATCGGGGGGTTCCTCGACGGATGTCAGTCGTGCGGCGGTTGCTGTGGGGGGCGAGCTGGAGCTCTGGGGAGCCGGAGCTCCCGAGGCATCAACAGCTGCAACAGCAACAGCGAACCTGGGCAGCGCGCAGGAACCCACGAATGGGGGTCCAGGTGGCGGCTGAGGGCGCTGACATGGCTACAAGAAGACCCGGTAGAGGGTCGGACTGTCAACCCAATGTCCGATTTGGTAGAAAAGTTTCACCTCATCCGGTTACCGTGCCCGGAGAAAGGTTTGTGCAGTCGGTGCCAGGGGATGTGGCGCTGCAAGTCGCGTTGCAGTCCGCTGTGGCGGCTCTCAAACCCGCAAAGTCGTGCGATGTCGTTCTGTGGCTGAAATGTGATCTGCGCCGCTTCTTCGGCCGGATCGGAACCCCACCACAGAGTGACCCGTCGACTGCGGGGGAGGGGGTCTCGCCTGTGACACGTGTGGCATGTGTCACGATTTTTGGCGATATGAACACTTTCTGCATAGGCTTGGTTCCGCAGAGTGAATAAGGGGCCCAATAGCAGATCTCGGCTTGACTGCGCCGGAGCCCCGCACTTGTAATTTCACTCGTGTCGTTACGTAGCGATGAGTGACGGCATGACCACGGGGACGCACAGACAGAGCGAGGGGCGCACATGACCGAGCTGGTTCAGGAACTGCTGGTCGAGGAGGCGGACGAAGAGCTCGGATGGCAGGAGCGAGCTCTCTGCGCCCAGACCGACCCCGAGTCCTTCTTTCCCGAGAAGGGCGGCTCGACCCGCGAGGCCAAGAAGGTCTGCCTCGCCTGCGAGGTCCGCTCCGAATGCCTTGAGTACGCACTCGCCAACGACGAGCGATTCGGCATCTGGGGCGGCCTGTCCGAGCGCGAACGACGACGCCTGAAGAAGGCCGCCGTCTGAAGCGCCCTCGGCGCGCAGCGAACGGCGCCCACGGCAGGGCACCAGGTACCGCCCGCGGTACGGCCCACGACATATCCGACGACATATCCACCGGCAGAACCGACGGCATATCCACCAGCACGGCCGAGGGCACGTCCACCGGCAGAGCCGGAGGCATAGCCGCCCGTACACCCGGCCTCACGCACGGCAGCGGCCGAAGTGCACGCACCGGCACAAACCGCACTACCGCGAACGGCACGACCCGCACGGCAACGAGCAGAGCAAACGGTCCGCCTCCTGCACCTTCCCCGCAGGAGGCGGACCGCTGTGTTCCCAGCCGTTAGGGTGGGGCGCTGTCCAGCAGCCTCCGAGGGCACACCACCCCCGGACCCCCGGCCGGAGGGCCCGTACCGCGATGTCCCTGCACAGCCAGTCGAGCGCCTCCCACCAGGCTGCCGCCGCACCAGAGTTCCCCCGGCACGTCGTCACCGCCGTCCTCGTCGCCCACGACGGCGCCCGCTGGCTGCCCCGGACCCTCGCCGGACTCCTCGGCCAGGAACGCCCCGCCCAGAGCCACATCGCCGCCGACACCGGCAGCGCCGACGACTCCGCGCGCCTGCTCGGCGAGGCCCTCGGCGAAGACCGGGTCCTGCACCTCGCCCGCCGCACCGGCTTCGGCGCCGCCGTCGACGAAGCCGCCCGCACCGCCGGCACGCTGACCCCCGAGGAACTCCCGTACCTCAAGCGCCCCTCCGGCTGGGACCCCGTCAGCCGCACCTGGCGCGACGAGACGTACGACCTCCCCGACCTGCCCCACGGCGAACCCGTCCAGTGGCTCTGGCTGCTCCACGACGACTGCGCACCCGAGCCCGACGCCCTCGCCGAACTGCTGCGCGTAGCCGACGAGAACCCCGAGGCCGCCGTCATCGGCCCCAAGCTGCGCGGCTGGTACGACAAGAAGCAGCTCCTCGAAGTCGGCGTCACCATCGCCCGCAGCGGCCGCCGCTGGACCGGCCTCGACCGGCGCGAACAGGACCAGGGCCAGCACGACCAGGTCCAGCCCGTCCTCTCCGTCTCCAGCGCCGGCATGCTGATCCGCCGCGACGTGTACGACGCCCTCGGCGGCTTCGACCGCCGACTGCCCCTCATGCGCGACGACGTCGACCTGTGCTGGCGCGTCCAGAGCGCCGGCCACGCCGTCCTCGTCGCCCCCGAAGCCGTCCTGCGGCACGCCGAGGCCTCCGCCCGCGAACGCCGCACCGTCGACTGCGTCGGCCGCTCCGCAGCCAGCCCGCACCGCGTCGACAAGGCCGGCGCCGTCTACACGATGCTGGCCAACAGCCCCGGCCGCGCCCTCCCGTACGTCCTGCTGCGCATCCTCTTCGGCACCGTCCTGCGCACCCTCGCCTACCTCGTCGGCAAGGCCCCCGGACAGGCCGTCGACGAGATCACCGGCCTCCTCGCCACCCTGCTCCGCCCCGGCCGGATCCTCGGAGCCCGCCGCCGCAGGGGCCGCGCGGCCGTCCCCGCCAAGGAACTGCGCCCCCTGTTCCCGCCGCCCGGCGCCAGCCTGCGCGCCAACGCCGAACAGCTCGCCGGCTACTTCGGCGCCGACGGCGAAGCCGAGAGCAGCGCCGCCGGCCGGCACGGCGGAGCCGTCGAATCGGGACCCGGCGGGGACGACGCCGATTACCTGGAGATCGAACAGTTCGCGCGCCTCAAGCGGATCGCCCGCAAGCCCGCGCCCGTCCTCTTCGCCCTCCTCCTGCTCGTCTCCGTCATCGCCTGCCGCTCCCTCCTCGGCGGGGGCTCCCTCATGGGCGGAGCCCTGCTCCCCGCCCCCGACGGCGGACTCGACCTCTGGCGCGTCTACGGCGACGACTGGCAGCCCGTCGGCACCGGCACCACCGCCGGAGCACCGCCCTACCTCGCCGTCCTCGGCGCCCTCTCCACCCTGCTCCTCGGCTCCACCAACGCCGCCCTGACCCTGCTGCTCGTCTGCTCGGTCCCGCTCGCCGGACTCACCGCCTACTTCGCCTCCCGGCCGCTGGTGGAATCCCGGCTGCTGCGCGCCTGGGCCGCCGTCGCCTACGCCTTCCTCCCCGCCGTCACCGGAGCCCTCGCCGGCGGCCGCCTCGGCACCGCCGTCCTCGCGATCCTGCTCCCGCTCATCGCCCGCTCCGCCATCACCGCCTTCGGCTGCGGCGAAGGGGAGGGCAGCTGGCGCTCCGCCTGGACCTACACCCTCCTGCTGACCCTGGCCACCGCCTTCACCCCCGTCGTCTGGCCGCTCGCCGCCCTCCTCGGCACCGCTGCGCTGGTCCTGCGCCGCGCGCGCTGGAAGACGTACGGGCCCCGCCTCCTCGCGACGCTCGGCGTCCCCCTCCTCGTCCTCGCCCCCTGGTCGCTGAGCCTGCTCACCCACCCGGCGAACCTCCTGCGCGAGGCCGGACTGCCCTACGGAGCCGGCTCGGCCACCGCCCTGGACCTGCTCGGCATCAGCCCCGGCGGCCCCCGCACCGCGGGCGGCCTGATCCTCCTCGGCGTCGTCCTCGCCGCCCTGGCCGCCCTGCTGCGCACCGACCGGCAGTTCGCCGTACGCACCGCCTGGGCCACCGCGCTCGCCGCGCTCGTGCTCGCCGTCCTCGTCAACCGCACCACCTGGGCCGGCCCCGCCACCCTCGTCTACGGACTCGCCCTGCTGGCCGCCGCCGTCATCGGCGCCGACGGGGCCAAGGAACGCGTCGCCGCCCGCAGCTTCGGCTGGCGCCAGCCCCTCGCCGCCCTGATCGCGCTCGCCGCCGCCGTCGGCCCGCTCGCCGGCGCGGCCGGCTGGATGCTCAGCGGAGCCGCCGGACCGCTGGAGCGCCGCGACCCCGTCCAGGTCCCCGCCTTCGTCGCCGAGGAGAGCGGCACCCGCGACCAGGCCCGCACCCTCGTCATCGGCGCTGACTCCCCGGCCGCCCTCTCGTACAGCCTGGTCCGCGGCTCCGGCGGCCGCCTCGGCGACTCCGAACTCGCCGACCGGGCCGGCAGCGACACCCGCCTCGACAAGGTCGTCTCCAGCCTCGTCGCCGGCTCCGGCGCCGACCAGACCGACCAGCTCGGCGGCTTCGCCATCCGCTACGTCCTGGTCCGCGACGGCGCCCCCCAGGAGATCGGCCGCGTCCTCGACGCCACCCCGGGCCTCAGCCGCCTCAGCAAGCTCGAAGGCAGCGCCCTGTGGCGCGTCGACCGGCAGGTCGCCCGCGCCGTCATCGTCTCCGGCAAGCCCGGAGAGGCGCCCATCCCCGTCGTTTCCGGTCCCGTCGAAGCGCACACCAAGATCCCGGCCGGCGAGGCCGGACGCGTCCTGCGGATCGCCGACCGGGCCGACCCGGGCTGGCAGGCCACCCTCGACGGCAAGCCGCTCAAGGCCAAGACGCTCGACGGCTGGGCGCAGGGCTTCGAGCTCCCCGCGGACGCCGGCGAGCTCGACCTCGTCCACGAGGACGCCCTCACCCGGACCGCCTGGCACTGGGCCCAGGGCCTGCTCGCCCTGGTGCTCCTGGTGATGGCCCTGCCGGGCCGCCGCGCCCGCCTCGACGACGACCTGCCCGAGGAGGAGGCCCCCGCCGAGGAGGCCGGCGAAGGCCGCCGGGCCCGCCGCCTGCGCGAGCAGTCCGAGCAGTCGGAGCAGTCCGAGCAGGAAACCCCCTCCGGATCCGCCCCCGCCGAGGCGGCCGTCGCGGCCGACCCGTACGCGCAGATCCCGGCGCAGCCGGTGTACGGCGAGGACGCGTACGCCTACCAGCAGCAGCCGTACGGAGACCAGAGCGGCTACGCCTACGGCGGCCAGGACCAGCAGCAGCCGCCGCAGCAGCAGTACGACCAGTACCCGTACGAGCAGCAGCAGTACACCGGTGGCGGCCAGCCGGGCACGCAGTACGAGCAGCCGTACCAGCCCCACCCCGGCTACGACCAGCCGTACCAGCCCTACCAGCAGCACTCCGAGCCCCAAGAAGGCTCCGACACGTACGACACGTACGACGCGTACGACACCTTCGGCCAGCACGACGGTCAGCAGGGCGGGCAGCACGCCCCGCGTCCGGACGGGAGCCCCCAGCAGTGAAGCAGCTCGTACCCCTCACGCTGGCCGCCGTCACGGCCGCCCTGGCCGCCGTCACCGGCATCGCCACCCTCACCGCACCGGCCGCCGACGGGGCCTCCACGGCCGCGCAGGGCAAGCCGGCGGCCCGGATGCCGGTCGAGCGGTCCCTGCTGGTGTGCCCCGCCCCCAGCACCTCCGACATCGCCGAGACCCTCTACACGGCGATCACCCCGGGCGCGGCCGCCCCCGGAGCCAAGGGCACGGCCCGGCTGCTGGGCGCGACCAAGGAAGCCAAGCCCGTCCTGGAACTCAAGGAGCCCGGCAAGCCCGTGGGCGCCAAGGCCTCCGGCGCCGAGGCCCCCGCGCTCAGCGGGGTCGCCGACGGGTTCCTCGCCCCCGGCTGGAGCGCGCAGCAGACCACCGTGGTCTCCGTCGGCCGTACGCGCGGCCTGCTCGGCGTCGGCTGCACCGCGCCCGGCACCGACTTCTGGTTCCCCGGCGTGAGCACCGCCAAGGGCCGCGAGGACTACGTCCACCTCACCAACCCCGACGACACCGCGGCCGTGGTGGACATCAAGCTGTTCGGCCCGGACGGCACGGTCAAGGCCGAAGCGGGCACCAGCGAGAACATCCGCATCGACCCGAAGTCCAGCAAGGCCATCTCCCTGGCCTCCCTCGCCCCCGGCGCCCAGCTCGCCGACGTCACCGCCCACGTGACCACCCGCGCGGGCCGGGTCGGCGCCACCGCCCAGGCGGGCGAGGAGGGCGTCGGCGCCGACTGGCTGCCCGCCTCCGTGGACCCGGCGGGCACCCTGGTCCTGCCCGGTATCCCGGCGGACGCCACCTCCGTACGGCTCGTCGCCTTCGCCCCCGGCGAGGAGGACGCGGACCTCGCGGTGAAGCTGGCCGGGCCGACCGGCTCGATCAGCCCCGCGGGCAGCGAGCAGATCCACGTCAAGGCCGGCATGACCGCGAGCCTCGACCTCAAGGACGTCACCCGGGGCGAGGCCGGCTCCCTGGTCCTCTCCCCGGCCGACCCCAAGAAGCCCGTCGTCCCGGTGGTCGCCGCCCTACGGGTGGTCCGCGGCACCGGAGCCAAGCAGGAGACCGCCTTCATCCAGGCGGCCGCCCCCGTCGGCACGCGGGCGACCGTCGCGGACAACCGCCCCGAGGAGAACGCCACCCTCCTGTCCCTCACGGCCCCGCCCGGAGCCGACGCGAAGGTCAAGGTCACGGCGTCCCCGGGCACGGACGGCGGCGAACCCGCCTCCCAGGAGGTCACGGTCAAGGGCGGCACCACACAAACCCTGACCCTCGCCCCGGCCGGCGGCAAGGGCGCCTACGCCCTCACGGTGGAAACCCTCTCCGGCGGCCCCGTGTACGCCTCCCGCACCCTGACGATCCCCCGAGACGGCATCCCGATGTTCACCACCCAGACCCTCTCGGACGACCACTCCACGGTCTCAGTCCCCAAGGCCACCCAAAACCTCACGGTCCTGACCCAGTAACCGGCACTCCAGCCGTCCGGCGCTTGAGGACCGGGGTCTGGGGCGGAGCCCCAGGTTCTTTCAGCCCCGCCGGCGTTTGAGGCGCGGGTCCGGGCAGAGCCCGGGGAACGGTGGAAGGGCGGGTAGGGGACAGCCCCGCAGGGCCACCCCCCGCACCGCCGCCGCGGCCGGTCCGCCCCGGGGCCGCAGCCAGGGGCCAGGGGCCAGGGGCCAGGCCCCGGGCCACACCCCCCGGACCTAGTCCGACCCGTACCGCGGATCCACCGTCTCGGGCGACAGCCCAAGCAGCTCCGCAACCTGCTCCACCACGATCTCGTGCACCAGCATCGCCCGCTCGTCCCGAGACTTCGCCCGAATCTCCACGGGCCGCCGGAACACCACGATCCGCGCGGGCCGCCCACCCCCGGCCTCGGCCAACGCCCCGAGCGGCACCGCCTCGTCGTTCCACCCGGCCTCCGCGCCCCCCGGCGCCCCCGGCACGTCGCCGATCATGAATTCCACGTCGGCCAGCTGCGGCCAGCGCCGTTCCAGCCGCTCCACGGAGTCCCGTACGAGGTCTCCGAAGAGCTCGCTGCGGCTCGCCGACAGCGGTACCTGGGGAGGGGCCACCGGCCCGCGCATCCCGCGCCCGTGCCGGTCGCGCCGCCGCGCCCGTGGCTCACCGGCGGGGGACCCGCCGGGCAGGGAGGCGGCCGGGGGCACGGGAGGGGGAGGCAGAGTGCTGTCCGTCACCCCCGCAGCGTAGCCCGCACATCCGCACCGGGGCGGGAGAGATCGGACGACACGGGGGAGCGGCCGGGGGCGAGTCGTCGCGGCCCGGTCAAGAGTGCGGTACCGTCCAACGTCGTGAGCCCTGTACGTCGCTGTTCGCGCACCGCGTGCGGCCGCCCTGCCGTCGCGACTCTGACGTACGTCTACGCCGATTCGACCGCAGTTCTCGGCCCGCTCGCCACCTACGCCGAACCCCACTGCTACGACCTCTGCGCCGAGCACTCGGAGCGCCTGACCGCCCCGCGCGGCTGGGACGTCGTACGCCTCACCGACGGGTCGGCGCCCTCGCGTCCCACTGGTGACGACCTGGAAGCCCTGGCGAACGCCGTCCGCGAGGCGGCCCGTCCGCCGGAGCGCGCGGCCGGTGCGGGCGGCCCTGGTCAGGGCGGCCCCGGTACCGGGGAGACCCGCCGCGGACACCTTCGCGTCCTTCGTTCGCCGGATTCCTGACATTGCGTTGAGCTGAAAAGCCGCACTGCGTCCACGGTAGGTTTGCTTCACCGCACATCACCTTTACGGAGGGCAGGCAGTGGCCACCGATCTTTCGAACATCGTCAAGGCGTACGACGTACGAGGCGTCGTGCCCGACGAGTGGGACGAGCACCTGGCCGAACTGTTCGGTGCCGCCTTCGTCGAGGTGACCGGTGCTCCGGCCATCGTCATCGGCCACGACATGCGGCCCTCCTCCCCGGCCCTGTCCGCGGCCTTCGCCCGCGGCGCGGCCGCCCGCGGAGTCGACGTCACCCTCATCGGGCTGTGCTCCACCGACCAGCTGTACTACGCCTCCGGCAAGCTGGACCTGCCCGGCGCGATGTTCACCGCCTCGCACAACCCGGCGCAGTACAACGGCATCAAGCTCTGCCGGGCCGGCGCCGCCCCGGTCGGCCAGGACACCGGCCTCTCCACGATCCGCGAGCTCGCCGAGAAGTGGAGCGACGAGGGTGCCCCGGCGATCCCCGCCGGCACCGTCCCGGGCACCGTCACCGAGCAGGACACTCTCACCGGCTACGCCGACCACCTGAAGGGTCTGGTCGACCTCACGGCCGCCCGCCCGCTCAAGGTGGTCGTCGACGCGGGCAACGGCATGGGCGGGCACACCGTCCCCACCGTCTTCACGGGCCTGCCGCTGGACGTGGTCCCCATGTACTTCGAGCTGGACGGGACCTTCCCCAACCACGAGGCCAACCCCCTCGACCCGAAGAACATCGTCGACCTCCAGGCCCGCGTGCTGTCCGAGGGCGCCGACCTCGGCATCGCCTTCGACGGCGACGCCGACCGCTGCTTCATCGTCGACGAGCGCGGCCAGGGCGTCTCCCCGTCCGCGATCACCGCCCTGGTCGCGGCCCGCGAACTGGCCCGCAACGGCGGCACCGGCACCGTGATCCACAACCTGATCACCTCCTGGTCCGTGCCCGAGGTCGTCCGCGAGAACGGCGGCACCCCCGTCCGCACCCGCGTCGGCCACTCCTTCATCAAGGAGGAGATGGCCAAGTCCGGCGCCATCTTCGGCGGCGAGCACTCGGCGCACTACTACTTCAAGGACTTCTGGAACGCGGACACGGGCATGCTCGCCGCGCTCCACGTCCTGGCGGCCCTCGGCGGCCAGGACGGCCCCCTCTCGGCCCTGGTCTCCTCCTACGACCGCTACGCGGGCTCCGGCGAGATCAACTCGACCGTCGCCGACCAGGCCGGCCGCCTCGCCGCCGTCAAGGAGACCTACGGAGCCGTCGAGGGCGTCACCCTCGACGAACTGGACGGCCTCACCGCGACCGCCGCCGACTGGTGGTTCAACGTCCGCGCCTCCAACACCGAGCCCCTCCTCCGCCTGAACGTGGAAGCCCGCGACGAACCCACCCTCGCCAAGATCCGCGACGAGGTCCTGTCCCTCATCCGCGCCTGACAAATCCAGCCCCGCCGGCGTTTGAGGCGCGGGGCCTGGGGCGGAGCCCCAGCAGCGGACCCGCACCCGATCCCCGCCCGCACCGCCGAGCCGCGCACCACCGAGCCGCGCACCGCCGAGCCACACCGCCGAGCCGCCCCCCCCGGTCCCAGTGGAGCACCAGCTCCACCCCGCTCCACCCCTCACCGGAGGCGACTCGGCGGTAGGCTGACCTGGCCCGATCCACATCCCCGAAGGGAACCACCCCATGCCGCTCGAAGCCGGCCTGCTGGAGATCCTCGCCTGCCCCGCCTGCCACTCGCCCCTGGACGACAAGTCGGCAGACGAGACCACCCCCGAGCTGATCTGCACCGGCCAGGACTGCGGTCTGGCCTACCCGGTCCGCGACGGCATCCCGGTGCTCCTCGTCGACGAGGCACGCCGCCCCGCCTGAGCCTCCTACCGCCACCGCGCGCAAAAGCCGAGACTGGTTCCGTCCCCCACAGGTTCCGTCACAGACATAGCCGGAGGCCGCCATGCTCGACGAGTCACTCCTCGACGCACCTGACGATCTCGCCCGCGCCGACCGCCGCGGCCTGCTCCGCGGCGCCGCCGACGCAGGCGCACGGGTACGCACCGCGGCCCGGCACGCCGCCGAGGCAGGCCTCGCCGATCTGCGCCCCGACGGCCGCCCCCGCGCGGTCCTCATCGCCGGGCCCGGCACCGCCGCCACCGGGGTCGCCGACCTGCTCGGCGCGCTCGCCGGAGCCTCCGCGCCCGTCATCCGGCTGCACCCGACCGGCGTCGCGCACGCCGCCGGGGCCCTGCGCTGGACCCTGCCCGGCTGGGTCGGTCCCGTCGACCTGCTGCTCATCGCCACCACCGACGGAACCGAGCCCGGCCTCGCGGTCCTCTCCGAGCAGGCCTACCGGCGCGGCTGCACCGTCGTCGCCGTCGCCCCCGAGCGCTCGCCGCTGAGCGAGGCGGTGGACGGCGCGCACGGGCTCCTCGTACCGATGGCCAAGGCCCCGTACCAGGAGTACGACGAGTCGGCCGCGGCCGGCCCCGGCGCCCTCTGGGCCCTGCTGACCCCGCTGCTGGTGCTCCTCGACCGGGTCGGCCTGATCAGCGCCGCCCCGGACACCCTGCAGCTCGTCGCCGACCGGCTCGACCGCACGGCGGAACGCTGCGGCCCCGCGATCGTCACCTACTCCAACCCGGCCAAGACCCTCGCCTCCGAGCTCGCCGACTCCCTCCCGCTCATCTGGAGCGAGGGCGCCGCCGCCGGACCCGCGGGGCGCCGCTTCGCCGCCACCCTCGCCGAACTCGCCGGCCGGCCCGCACTCGCCGCCGATCTTCCCGAGGCCCTGCCGGCCCACGGGGTCCTGCTCGCCGGCGATTTCGCCGCCGGCGCCGACCCCGACGACTTCTTCCGCGACCGAGTGGAAGAACCGCAGGCCCTTCGCGCACGCATCGTCCTGTTGCGCGACAGGCCCGCAGGCGGACTGACAGCCGCCCCTGCCGCACGAGAGCTCGCCCTCAGCCACGACACGGCCATCAGCGAGCTCGAACCGGAGGAGGGCACAGAGCTGGAACAGCTCGCCGAACTCCTCGCCGTCACGGATTTCGCCACCGCCTACCTGGCGTTGGCCTCCGGGGGACACAGCTGAGGCGCACGCACGCGCGCGCCTCTCACCCAGGAAGACGACCGATGGACCGCCTCACTAACACGATCCGCCCCTACGCCTGGGGATCGATCACCTTGATCCCCGAGCTCATCGGAGTCGCCCCCACCGGCGAACCCCAGGCCGAGATGTGGATGGGCGCCCACCCCGGCGCCCCCTCCCGCCTCGACCGCGGAGCAGGCGAGAGCGCCCTCTCGGACGTCATCGCGGCCGACCCCGAAGGCGAACTGGGAGTCGCAGCCGTCCGCAAGTTCGGCCCGAGGCTCCCTTTCCTCTTCAAGCTCCTCGCCGCCGGCGCCCCGCTCTCCCTCCAGGTACACCCCGACCTCGCCCAGGCGAAGGCCGGGTTCGAGGACGAGGAACGCCGCGGCGTCCCGATCGACGCACCGCACCGCAACTACAAGGACGCCAACCACAAGCCCGAGCTGGTCTGCGCCCTCACCCCCTTCGAGGGCCTGTCCGGGTTCCGCCCGCCGCTGGAGGCCGCCGCGCTGCTGGAGGGCCTCGGCGTCAACTCCCTGAAGCCCTACGTCGACCTCCTGCGGGCGCACCCCGAGGAGGCGGCCCTGCGCGAGGTGCTCACCGCCGTCCTGACCGCCGACCGCGCCGAGATGGCCCGTACGGTCACCGAGGCCGCGGCCGCCGCCGAGCGGCTCGCAGGCCCGTACGCCCCGTACGCCGGACTCGTCCACCACTACCCCGGCGACCCGGGCGTCATCGCCGCGATGCTCCTCAACCACGTGCAACTCCAGCCCGGCGAAGCCATGTTCCTCGGCGCCGGCATCCCGCACGCCTACCTCGACGGCCTCGGCGTGGAACTCATGGCCAACTCCGACAACGTGCTGCGCTGCGGGCTCACCCCCAAGCACGTCGACGTGCCCGAGCTGCTCAAGGTCGTCCTCTTCGAGCCCGGCGACCCCGGCATCCTGCGCCCGGAGGGCAACGGCGAGGAGGTCTACGAGACCCCCATCGACGAGTTCCGGCTCTCCCGCTTCGTCCTGGCCCCCGGCGGCGCCCCCCGGGTGCTCCCCGACACCACCGCGCAGATCCTGCTGTGCACGGCGGGCTCCCCGAAGGCGAACTCCCCGAAGTCCGGTGAACTCGGGCTGGCACCCGGCGAATCGGTCTTCGTACCGGCCGGTGAGAAGGTCGAACTGTCCGGAACCGGCACGGTCTTCCGTGCCACCGTGGTGGTCTGACGTACCGTCCCTCTCGGTGGCTGTGAGAATCTGCGGCCGTAGCGCGGCGTCCCGGCCCGGGGCGCCGCACCGAGGAAGGGACACATCGCAACCATGAGCGCGTCGGGCGGTACCAAGGCGATCGTGGCGGCACTCGCCGCCAATCTGGCCATCGCGGTGGCCAAGTTCGTGGCCTTCGTCTTCAGTGGCTCGTCGTCGATGCTCGCGGAAAGCGTCCACTCACTGGCGGACTCCGGAAACCAGGGCCTGCTCCTGCTGGGCGGCAAGAAGGCCCAGCGCGAGGCGACTCCGGAACACCCCTTCGGATACGGGCGCGAGCGCTACATCTACGCCTTCCTCGTCTCCATCGTGCTGTTCACCGTCGGTGGCATGTTCGCCATCTACGAGGGCTACGAGAAGATCCACGACCCGCACGAGATCACCCACTGGTACTGGCCGGTCGGCGTCCTCTTCTTCGCGATCCTCGCGGAGTCCTTCTCCTTCCGCACCGCGATCAAGGAGTCGAACGAGATCCGCGGCAGCCTCACCTGGGGCCAGTTCATCAAGCGCGCCAAGGCCCCCGAGCTCCCCGTGGTCCTCCTCGAAGACCTCGGCGCCCTCATCGGCCTGGTCCTCGCCCTCGCCGGCGTCGGCATCGCCCTGCTGACCGGCAACGGCGTCTGGGACGGCATCGGCACCCTGTGCATCGGCGTCCTGCTCATCATCATCGCCGTCGTGCTCGCCGCCGAGACCAAGTCCCTGCTGCTCGGCGAGGCCGCCGGCACCGAGGACGTCGAGAAGATCAAGGCCGCCGTCGTCGACGGCGACGTGGTCACCGGCATCATCCACATGCGCACCCTGCACCTCGGCCCCGAGGAGCTCCTGGTCGCCGCGAAGATCGCCGTGCAGAGCGACGACACGGCGACGGAGGTGGCCCGTGCCATCAACGCCGCCGAGGCCCGCATCCGCGAGGCCGTCCCGATCGCCCGCGTGATCTACCTGGAGCCGGACATCTACAACGCCGAAGCCGCCGCCAAGGGCACCAACCCGGGCATCTGACACAAAGCCCTCGGGCCCCGTACCGCCGAGGCGGTACGGGGCCCGAGGGCGTTCACGGGAGCCGGGCGGCTACTGGATCTCGCGCAGCACGTCGAGGATCTCGGGCTTGCCGGGCGCGGTCTGCAGGCGCTCGCGGAAGCCGGTGTCCATCAGCTTGCGCGACAGCAGCGCCAGGATCCGCAGGTGCTCGTCCCCGGCCGCGGCCTCCGGTACGGAGATCATGAAGACCAGCCGGGCCTTCGTCCCGTCCAGCGCGCCCCACTCGATGCCCTCGTCGGACCGGGCGAAGCCCACCGTCGGGCGGGTCACCGCGTCCGTCTTGGCGTGCGGGATGGCGATGGACTCGCCGAGGCCGGTCGTCCCCTGCGCCTCCCGGGCCAGGGCGACCCGTACGAGCTCGTCCACGTCGGTGACGTTGCCGGTGGTGGCCAGCATCTCCGCCATCTCGCGGATCGCCGCCTCCTTGGAGCCGGAGGACAGCTCCGTCTTCACGGTCTGCCCGGTGAGGTACCCGGACAGCACCTCGGGCGGCCCGCCCGCGGCCACCGGAGCCGCGGCCGCGGGCTGCGCCCGTACGGCCGTCGCGACACCCGCGCCCGCACCCGCGGCGGAGGCCGCGACGGCGCCCGCACCGCCACCGCCGGCGCCCACGGGGGCACCCGCACCGACCAGGGCCGGCTCGGGCGGGAGGACCGCGGACCCGCCGCCGATCACGCCTTCGCGGCGCAGCTTGAACTCGATCAGGGCGTTCGTCGTCAGCGCGGTCACGACCGCACCGGCGGCGATGGCCACGAAGAACATCGCGACACCGCTGATCGCACCGAACAGCGAGACGATCGGACCGCCGTGCGGTACGGAGTCCTGGACCCCGGCCACACCGGCGATCGCACCGGCCACCGCGCCGCCGAGCATGTTCGCGGGGATGACCTGGGCGGGCCGGGCCGCCGCGAAGGGGATCGCTCCTTCGGAGATGCCGAAGAAGCCCATGAACAGGGCGGCGAGGCCGGTTTCCTTCTCCTCGTCGCTGTAGAGCTTGCGGCGCAGCAGTGTGGCCAGGCCCTGGCCGAGCGGCATGACGGGGATGGCCGCGGCGGCCATGCCCATGACGTGGTTGTTGGTGCCGATGAGACCGACGGCCACGAGGAAGGCGGTCTTGTTGACCGGACCGCCCATGTCGAAGGCGATCATCAGGCCGATGATGGTGCCCAGCAGGATCGCGCTGGAGCCGGTCATCCCGTTCAGCCAGTCGGTCAGGTGCGTGAAGATCCAGGAGATCGGCTGCCCGATCACGTAGATGTAGAACAGGCCCAGCGCCACGGTCGACACGATCGGGATCACGATGATCGGCATGATCGGCTGGATGACCTTGGGGACCTTCACCTTCTTGATCCACATGACCAGGTAGCCCGCGATGAAGCCCGTCGCGATGGCGCCCAGGAAGCCCGCGTTCGCATCGGCCCCGTAGATGTGCACGGCGTCCGCGGCCAGGAAGCCGCCGATCATGCCGGGTACGAGGGCCGGCCGGTCGCCCAGTGCGTAGGCGATGTAGCCGGAGAAGATCGGCAGCATCAGGGAGAAGCCGGTCACGCCGAGCTTGTTGACGTAGAACCAGAAGGTCCCGTCGGGGATGACCAGGCCGCCCTTGGCGTCCGCGTGCCCGCCGAGGGACAGGGACACGGCCAGCAGCAGACCGCCCACGACCACGAACGGGATCATGTGGGAGACGCCGTTCATCAGCGCCTTGTAGGCCTGACTGCGCTGGTGGCCGCCACCGCCGGCGCCGCCGCTGCCCGCCGCTGCCGTGGTTCCCGCCTGCACCGGCGCGCTCTGTGCGCGCTGGATCAGCTCCTCCGGCTTGTGGATGCCGTCCGCGACGCCCGTGGACAGCACCCGCTTGCCGGCGAACCGGTCCAGGTCGACTTCCTTGTCCGCGGCGATGATCACGGCGTCCGCTTCCCTGACATCGTTGTCAGAGAGCACGTTCTCGGCCCCGATCGAGCCTTGGGTCTCCACCCTGATCGAGACGCCGAGGCGGTCACCGGCCTGCTGGAGCTTCTCCGCGGCCATGTACGTGTGCGCGATACCGGTGGGGCACGCGGTAACGGCGACGATCTTCACGGGCTTGCGCCCGCCCGCGCCCCCGCCTTCGGGAGGGCCTGCCGGACTGGTCACTGGAATCTCCTCACGACACATGTTGTCCTGCGGGATCGCGCGTACAAACCCGACCCAACGGCATCGTCGCGCATGTAAGGGCGTGATCAAAAGTCCGAAAGGCCCCTAAAACTCCGCCAGAGGCCCTGAACCCCGGCCGAGACTTGCCCACAAGTCGCCTGGGCCGCGCTCCGCCGATCGGTGTAGCTTGGTCATCAGTGTCAGGCGTCGCTGCTGATGGCGGTCGGGCGGTCTTCGGACCGGCCGAGGGGAGAGAGGACCCCCGACGGACTGAGCGCCATGTGCGTCGTCCCGCGGACGGTGCACGGCTCAGCCGTACCCACCTCTCTACAGCACGAGGAGCAGCACCCACATGACTGCCGCATTCACCGACTTCAAGGTCGCGGACCTCTCCCTCGCCGTCTTCGGACGCAAGGAGATCACCCTCGCCGAGCACGAGATGCCCGGTCTCATGTCGATCCGCCGGGAGTACGCGGCCACCCAGCCGCTCGCCGGCGCCCGCGTCACCGGCTCCCTGCACATGACGGTCCAGACCGCCGTCCTCATCGAGACCCTCGTCGCCCTCGGCGCCGACGTCCGCTGGGCCTCCTGCAACATCTTCTCCACCCAGGACCACGCGGCCGCCGCCATCGCGGTCGGCCCGAACGGCACCGCGGAGAACCCGCAGGGCGTCCCCGTCTTCGCCTGGAAGGGCGAGACGCTGGAAGAGTACTGGTGGTGCACGGAGCAGGCGCTGACCTGGCCGAACACCCCCACCGGCGGCCCGAACATGATCCTCGACGACGGTGGCGACGCCACCCTCCTCGTCCACAAGGGCGTCGAGTTCGAGAAGATCGGCTCCGCTCCGGACCCGTCGACGGCGGACTCCGAGGAGTACGCCAACATCCTGACCCTCCTCAACCGCACCCTGGGCGAGGCCCCGCAGAAGTGGACGCAGCTCGCGTCCGAGATCCGCGGCGTCACCGAGGAGACCACCACCGGTGTCCACCGCCTCTACGAGATGATGTCCGAGGGCACCCTGCTCTTCCCGGCCATCAACGTGAACGACGCCGTCACCAAGTCGAAGTTCGACAACAAGTACGGCTGCCGCCACTCCCTCATCGACGGCATCAACCGCGCCACCGACGTCCTCATCGGCGGCAAGACCGCCGTGGTCTTCGGCTACGGCGACGTCGGCAAGGGCTGCGCTGAGTCCCTCCGCGGCCAGGGCGCGCGCGTCATCATCACCGAGATCGACCCGATCTGCGCCCTCCAGGCGGCCATGGACGGCTACCAGGTCGCGACCCTGGACGACGTCGTCGAGACGGCCGACATCTTCATCACGACCACGGGCAACAAGGACATCATCATGGCCGCCGACATGGCCAAGATGAAGCACCAGGCCATCGTGGGCAACATCGGCCACTTCGACAACGAGATCGACATGGCCGGTCTCGCGAAGATCGAGGGCATCGTCAAGGACGAGGTCAAGCCCCAGGTCCACACCTGGAAGTTCCTCGACGGCAAGGTCCTCATCGTCCTGTCCGAAGGCCGCCTCCTGAACCTGGGCAACGCCACCGGTCACCCGTCCTTCGTGATGTCGAACTCCTTCGCGGACCAGACCCTGGCCCAGATCGAGCTCTTCACCAAGCCGGCCGAGTACCCCACCGACGTCTACGTGCTCCCCAAGCACCTCGACGAGAAGGTGGCCCGCCTCCACCTCGCCGCCCTCGGCGTCCGCCTGACCACCCTGCGCCCGGAGCAGGCCGCCTACATCGGCGTGGACGTCGCGGGCCCGTACAAGCCGGACCACTACCGCTACTGATCCCCACGGATCCGCAGCACCCACGCGTCAGGTCAGGCCCCCGGCATCCGTGCCGGGGGCCTGCCCCGTACCCGCCCGAAGCCCAGGAAGACGCCCCATGCCCCGCGGCCGCTACGCGCTCCACGACCCGCACGACCACACCCCCCTCGGCGAGGAGCACTTCCACTGCGCCCCGGGCCCCTCAGGCTGGCGCTACGTCTCCCAGCTCACCGCGCCCGACGGTGCGCACCGCGGCTCCGTCGACCTGGCCGTCGACGAACTGGGCCGCCCCATCCGCCTGGAGGTCAACGCCTCCAGCTGGCAGGTGCGCGGCGCCGCCATCGACGGGATCACCTGGGTCCGCACCGACCCCGCCGGAGCCGAGGCCACCGAGGGCAACGTCCCCGGGGCCGCCGGCTTCACCGGCACCTCCCCGGCCTTCCTCGTCGCCACGGCCCGGCTGCTGCGCCTGGCCCCCGGCGCCCCCGCCACCCGGGTCCGCCTCGTCGCCCTGACCGACCCCGTCCTGGCTGCCCGTACGACCGACCAGGCCTGGGCCCTCCTGGACCGCGCCGAGCACCCCACGGACAGCGGCCCGCTCCTGGTCGACGAGTACCGGGTCACCGCCCTGGACACCGGCGAGGTCCACACGGTCCACATCGCCGGGGACGTGGTCCTCTCGGCCCCCGGCATCGAACTCGAACACCTGGAAACCCCGCCCTCGGCCTTCCCCGAGTAGCGCAGGCTAGGCGGGCGGCGCGAACCCGGTCGCCCGCGGCGGCTCCACGGGTACGGCCACGGGTACGGGTACGGCCGCCACCGGCACCACGGGAGCCGCGACGGGCGCCGCCACCGTCGGCATCACCACCGGCGCGGGCTGTCCGTAGGGAACGGGAGCCGCCCCGGGAACGGGCTGCGGCCGGAAGGCCCGCGCGGCGTCCCGCGACTGCCGCTCGTGCACCACGGCCATCAGGAACGCGGCGGCAGGCACCCCGACCGGCGGCGGAGCCCCCGTACGCGCCACCAGATCGTCCGCGAGCCGGGCCGCCATCGAGGCGCCCACCTGCGGATCCAGCTGGTCCATGCGCGTCAGGTACTGCCGGATCGCCAGCCACAGCCCGTCCGGCACCGCGGACAGATCCAGCCCGCCGAACCGCCCGGCCAGCCACGGCGGCGGCGGGGGCACCGGCATCACCCGCGCCCCCGGGACCCGCTCCCGGATGACCAGCGTCCCCGCGAACACGTCCCCGAGCCGCCGCCCCCGCTCGGAGAACAGCGAGGCGATGCAGGCCACGGACCCGAAGGTCATCAGCAGTTCGAAGACCCCGAAGGCCCCGCGCACCAGCGCGTGCCGGAAGCGGATCGGCCCGCCGTCGTCGCGCACCACGCGCAGTCCGCAGGCGACCTTGCCCAGCGACCGCCCGTGGCTCAGCGTCTCCACCGCGATCGGCACACCGACCAGGACGAGGACGAAGGAGGCCACCGACACGGCCGCCCGGGCCGCCCCGTCCAGGGAGGCGGTGGCCAGGACCAGCCCGACGGATATCAGCACGTACCCGGTCACGTACACGACCAGGTCGAGCAGAATCGCCAGTGCCCGGCTCGGCAGCCTCGCCGGCCGCAGCCCCAGGACGACCGCGTCCCCCGTCACCAGATCGCTCACCGACGCACACCCTTCACCCGACCTGCCCCGCCCCATCGGCCTCCAGTCTGCCAAGCTGACGAAGCAAGCAGTAGGAGAAACCGGCAGGCACCAGGGGCAGGGGAGCGCCAACCGCATGGATCTCGACGTCTTCGTTGCGGCCCACCAGGCCGAGTGGGCCCGCCTGGAACAGCTCCTGGGCCGGGGCCGCCGGCTCACGGGAGCCGAGGCCGACGAGCTCGTCGCGCTCTACCAGCGCACGGCCACCCATCTCTCCCTCGTCCAGTCCAGCACCCCGGACCCGATGCTCACGGGCCGCCTGACCCAGCTCGTCGCCCGCGCCCGCGCCACGGTGACCGGCACCCGCCGCTCCGGCTGGCGCGACGCGGCCCGCTTCTTCACCGCGGGCTTCCCGGCCGCCGTCTACCTCAGCCGCCGCTGGTGGATACCCACGGCACTGATCTCCACGGCCGTGGGCGTGCTCGTCGGCTGGTGGATAGCCACCCACCCGGAGATCCAGAACGCCATCGGCGCTCCGGAGGACCTGAAGGCGATGACGAAGCCGGGCGGCGGGTACGAGACCTACTACTCCAGCCACCCCGCGGCCTCCTTCGCGGCCCAGGTCTGGACGAACAACGCCCAGGCGACCGCGATCTGCCTGGTCCTGGGCGGCTTCCTGGGCCTGCCGGTGCTGTTCATCCTGTGGCAGAACATGCTGAACCTGGGCGTCGGCATCGGCCTGATGTCCTCGGCCGACCGCCTGGACGTCTTCCTCGGCCTGATCCTCCCGCACGGCCTCCTGGAACTGACCGCCGTCTTCGTGGCCGCCGGTACGGGCCTGCGCCTGGGCTGGACGGTCATCGACCCCGGCCACCGCACCCGCCGCGTGGCCCTGGCCGAACAGGGCCGCGCCGCCCTCGGCATGGCCATCGGCCTGGCGGCGGTCCTCTTCCTCTCGGGCCTGATCGAAGGCTTCGTCACCCCCTCCGGCCTGCCCACATGGGCCCGCATCAGCATCGGCGTGGCCGCCGAGGCCGCCTTCCTCCTCTACGTCTACGTCCTGGGCGGCCGCGCCGCCCGGGCCGGCGACGTGGGCGACGTGGAGGCGGCCGACCGGACGGCGACGCTCCCTACCGCCGCCTGATGTGCGTACGACCATGCTGAGCTGCTAGTCTCCTCGTCGTCCCGCAAACACCGTTGACACGGAGGCTGCGGGGAGGTAGATTCGAACGGTTGCCTCGAACTGGACAAGTTCGGCAGCGATGGTTTAAAGTCTTTCTCGCCCCCCAGGAATTGAATTCCAAGTGGGCACACCCAACTCTTCATTCAGGAAACCGAAGCCGGGAAATCCGGTGGAAATCTTCTGATAGAGTCGGACTCGCCGGAAAGGGAAAACGCGAAAGCGAATGACCCGGAAGGCGGAAAACAAGCGAGACAGACTCTGATAGAGTCTGAAACGCAAGAACAGAACAGAACGAAGCCCGGAGGAAAGCCCGAGAGGGTGAGTACAAAGGAAGCGTCCGTTCCTTGAGAAC
>NZ_JBHXKA010000119.1:0-24512 GCF_042722885.1 Streptomyces sp. NPDC058401 | reverse complement strand
CCCCGGCATGGGGGGCCCGGCCACCGCCATGCAGTGTCGGAACTGCGCTTTTTCCTACGGCTACCAGCGATACCAGCGGCCACTACCGGTCTTGGGGCGGGCCACGAAACCGATCAGCCACAGGATCAGGACCGCGATCGCCACCCACCAGAGAATCTTCACCGCGAAACCCGCGCCGAAGAGGATCAGGACCAGCAGAAGAACGAGAAGCAGGGGAACCATGTTTATCAACCTCCGAAGGATCTTGTGCCCGACCGCACCCAGGACATGCATTCGATTCCCAGATGCTTCCCGTCCTGGTGGCCGGGCAGGAGATCCTGCCCGTATTCCGCGGAGGCGCATCGACGGAACCTTGTCGGGGCCCCGCCCGGGGAGACCCTCTTGCGCCACTTGGCTCACTCAGCCACTCGGTGAAGCGTTCTCGGGGCAGAACTTCCTCCATGGACACCAATCACGAGATGGATCCGGGACACGAGGTTCCGGAAGGCGTCGATGAGGAGACGGTGCGCGCTCTGGGCGCGCTTTCGAAGGCGCTGGAGACCACGGAGCGGGCCCGCGGTCACCTCTACGGGTTCCACCAGCTGACCGGGACCGCGGACTTCGAGCTCGGCGACGCGGTCCGGCTCCTGCGCGATGCGGGCCACGAGGAGCAGGCCGCACGGGTCGAGCGCGAGATCGTGGGTCGCAACGTCATTCCGGGCCACTGGACGTTCCAGATCATCGAGGCCTACAACGAGACCTACTACCAACCCTTCGCCGCGGTGGAACGCGACATCGTCGACGAGCTGGCCGGCGGGCGCGACCACCTTCTGGAGGCCCGCCTCAAAAGGGTTCGCCGTACCCCCCGTCATCCTGACCACACGGCGACGCCCACCTCCTGAGAGGAGCCCCGGCTCGGCGACGGCGCGCGTGGACGTGCAGGCTGCACTCGGTCACGTCGCGGCGTGCGCTCCGACGGCCTGTCGGTAGGCCACGTGCCCGCCCAGCGCACCGCTGACGGCCACGGCAGCCATCCCACCCAGAGCCCACAGCCGGCCCTTCGCCGAGCGGCCGCGGAGCCGCGCCGTCAGGGATGCGGTGTAGCAGGCCACCGCAGCCACGTTGGAGACCGCGTGGGCCAGGCCGACCCGCGCCTGTTCCGGCGGCAGGTCCGCCCAGTCAGCCCAGCCGGCGACCGCTGCCGGGGCGACGCCGGCCAGGCCGACGGCGGTCAGGGTGGTCGTCGCACGCTGCGCCCCGGGCACGAAGTCCAGTACGGAAGCCGACAGCCAGCAGCCGATGGGCACCTGCACGAGCACGGGGTGCACGGGGTGGCCCAGCGGCCTGCCGCGCAACAGATCGCGCATGCCGCCCAGGGGGAGCGAACGGATGCCCCGCTGCAGCACCCTGATGGCCGGATCGGCCACGGTTGCCCGCTCCAGCCGGTCCAGGGTCTTCAGCCAGCATGCCGAGGCGGCGTCGAGGGCCGGGGTCTGCCCAGCTGTGGGCGAGGTGCCGAGCGTGTGTGAGTTCATACACGACGCCTACCCGCTGCCACGCCACGATCCCGCGCCGGTCCCGCCTGCACACGAACGAGGCCCCCCAATGGGGGAGAACTGCCGACCAGGGCGCCGGCCTGAGCCGGCCGACGTCTACTCGCCGCCGTGCCGACGTCCACAGAGCTCCTGCTCATGGGGTGGGTGTTGCGGCGATGGCGGGGTAAGCGCGCCTCGACCACGGCATGCACATCTCAACGCGGCGGGCGTCCCGGGGAGCTTCGCCGGCACACCGACGAACGACCACTCGCGACGAACTCGGACAGACCGTCGAGGCTCTGGCCGCCAAGGCCGACATCAAGGCCCGAACCAAGGAGAAGACCACGCCATGAAGCACCAGACCGCCGAGCAGGCCTCCCTGATCGCCGACCAGATCCGCGAGAAGGCGGGTCAGGCCGCCCAGATGGTGAGGGACAACACCCCCGCCCCCGTCCTCGACAAGACCGCCCAGGCCGCCGGCCAGGTGTGGGACAGCGCAAGCCGCGCCGGACGGTACGCGGCGGACAAGACCCCCGAACCGCTGTTGGAGAAGGCCGGCCAGGCCGCGACGGCTGCACGGGGGAACCGCACTCCGCTCCTGATCGGCGGCGCTGTGATCATCGCCCTCGTACTGGTGCGCCGTAGCCGCGCTCGCCGTCGGTGACGGCGTCCGAGCTCGCCTACAAGCCCGTCGGGTTGGCCCTGGGAGCTGCGAGCGGAATGCTCGCAGGCGCGGTGTTCAAGCAGGCGTGGAAGATCGTCGAAGGTAA
The DNA here is from genome assembly GCF_042722885.1 of Streptomyces sp. NPDC058401. Taxonomy (NCBI): domain Bacteria; kingdom Bacillati; phylum Actinomycetota; class Actinomycetes; order Kitasatosporales; family Streptomycetaceae; genus Streptomyces; species Streptomyces sp. NPDC058401. The sequence continues at coordinate 22,228 of NZ_JBHXKA010000119.1, read as the reverse complement.
GGGCGACGCACCCGACGCCACGGACGAAAACCGCACGCCGGTGCCGGCCCCTCCTCCGCGATTCGGCTGACGCCGCCCTGATGGCCCCCGCCGACACCAGTCCGTTGCGTTTGGGTTGCCGAAACCCTGGCCGGGCCCGTCGGCCACCGAGGCCAGTCCGGCACCCTCCGGCGGGGCCTGCGCACGGTGGTTCATGGCGGTCGGCCCTACGACCTCAGGCATGCCGGGATCTCGTTCTGGCTCCACTCCGGCGTGGACCCAGCGGAGTGCGCACGCAGGGCCGGGCCTGGTGAACTGCTGAAGGCGCCTGACCTGGATAAAACACCAGGTCAGGCGCCCTTCTTCGTGCCTTTAGAAGAAGCCGAGCTTCTTCGGGGAGTACGACACCAGAAGATTCTTCGTCTGCTGGTGGTACAGCGGTCACGCCCGTGCTGACCTGCAAAATGATGGTGCCACGTACAGGTAGGCAGTGCGCTGGTCCGGGAATGGTCCGGATCTTGGTCTTGGCCGATGCACGGGTTGGCCGTGTCGGGTGCTCTCGTCGTCCGCCTGCCGACGCGACGGGCTGGGGCCGCGACCCACTCATCACGCACGGTGACCCAAATGCTGCGGCTGGTGACTTTTCGTGCCAGCGTGGTCGTGGGAATCCCCCGATCGACCTTCAAGGGAGTCACCGTCATGGGCGGTATGCAGGACAAGCAGCAGCAGCCGGGCAAGGGCCGCGAGGAGCAGGAACGCGAGCGCAGCGGCCAGGATCCGCAGCATCGACAGCCCGGAAAGCCTTCCCCGGAACGCAAGGGCAAGGAGTCCGAGCGCAAGGGCAAGGAGTCCGAGTCCAAGGGGCAGAAGTCCAATCGCCAGCCTGCTGACGACATCGTGCCGGACCGGGACCGCATGCCCGACGAGATCTGACACCGCGCTCCCACGCAGCAGGGCCCGGCCGGTCCACAGTCACCCCGGCCGGGCCTTGCCATGTCCGGTGACGATCACGGCGCAAGCGCCTTCCGCAGTGAGGCGCGGGACCAAGGACCAACCATGGCCTGTCACCCAGGACCCCGCCGCCTTCGCGGCACCGCGGGTGGGTCGTGGACTACATGTGGGGTTGGCCGTAGTAGCGGGCGAACTGTTCCAGATAGCTGGGCTCGCCCGAGTGTTTGGCCTCGTCGAACTCGGGCGCGTCCTTGATCTGCTCCTTGGTCCGGTCGACGTACACCTTCTCTTCGGCGGGGTCGATCCGGCGGATGGTGCCCGCGGGGAGCAGTACGTGCTTGCCGAAGATCCAGGCCCCGGTGTCCACGACAAGGTAGGAAGCTGCCACGTCCTCGGAATGCTTGTCGATCTTTCCGATCTGGCCGTCCGTCGCCTCGACCTTGTACCCGATCAGGTCGATCCCCGGCTGGTGTCCGACGTCCTGTCCGTAGCCCCAGATCCCTGCCTCACTCATCGCTCTCGCCCCGCTTCTCCTCACCCTCGTGACTCTTCGGGCCCACCCAGCGCCGATGCCCCGTCACGGGGTTCGGTACAGGTCCGGGCCGGTCGAGGCGGCTTGCCTCGTCCGTGTCGGCCGCAGCCGTACGCTCGTCGCCGCTGCGCTCGGTGGGCGGACTGGTCCTTCGTGAGCCGTGCCCGTCGTGCGGAGGTACGCCTCCGGCGCCGCCTTGCTCGTCCATGACGGCCTCCTCGATTTCATCGGAGTCCCTTTGTGGCGGCTGCCCGTCCTCGGTCGGTCAGGTACTGAGCAGGCGGTCGAAGAAGGACCGGTACTGGCGCAGGGCCAGGCGCAGGTCTTCGGTGGCGACCTCCTCGCCGCGGTGCCATTGGCCTTCGAGTCCCTGCTTGTGGTCGGCGAAGGTGGTGGCGAGCAGTTGCATCACCTCGGCAACGAGCCCGTCTGCAGCAAGCACCGACTGCTTCGGGTCATCGACGAACCCCTGTTGGATCTCCTGCCACCGGGTACGGAGGCCCTCTGCCTCCCGGGCCCCGAGGAGCGGCGCAGAATCGGGCTCCTGGGTCGACTTCGATTCGTCCCGTTCGCCGGGCACGGTGTCCGGCTCGTCTCCGGCCTCGTCCGTGATTCTGGTCCTGGGTTCTGCCTCCTCGGTGTCGGGGACTGCCTGCACTTCACCGTCGGCGGGCTGTCGCGATGCTTCTGTCTGGGGCCGGGCGATGTCCTCGGTGGACAGGGTCTCTCCGGCGGGCTCGGCGTACTCGTCGCTCCCGTACGGTCCTTCTCTCTGCATGTCCTTCGCCTCCAGGGGTGGTGAACAGCCGCGCTCGGATGCTCGGCACTCAGCGGGTTTCCTCACCCGGTGAAGCGGTGTCGTCGTGCAGCAGTTCCTCGAAGAGCGCGCGGTAATGGACCATCGCGCTCCGCAGTTCTTCCGTCGTGGTGTCCCTGCTGCCGGCGCGCCCGTTGATCTCGTGGGCGATGCGGTAGTGGTCCAGTGTCCGGGAGTGTTCGACCGAGAGGTCCCGTTTCTGCTGCTCGTAGCTCTCGGTCGGGTAGCCGCGCTCGCTCATGAGCGTGGTCACGAGCCGGTCGGCCTCACCTACGGCTTGGTCGGGGCTGTCGACGAAGTGCTCTTGCACGCCGGCCCAGTCGCGGGCGTACCGGTCGCGGACCGTGGAGGGCAGCGGCCGGATCTCCATCGCCTCGTGCCGTTCCTCCCTCTCCTTGAGGTCGCGCTCGGCCGCTCCACGGCTCTGCCCCGCCTCGACCGTGCGCTCGTATTCGGGCCCGAACTGCTCCCGCAGGTGCCGGCGCCGGGCCATGGTCCGCACGGTCAGTGCGACGACGGCCAGGACGACCACGGCGGCCACGATGATGACGATGGTCCACATCGCATCCTCCACTCTCTGACCGCTCACACAGTCAGCCGGAAATGGGGCGTACGAGCGTCGCCGGCGCGGGTGCCGTCCCTGGGTGTACCACATTCCAGAATTTCACGTATCACCCAAAACGTGCTGTTGAGTAAGTGGTGGCCGGTCCGTCGCTTCGGGCACCGGTCGGGTACCGGCGGGCGGGTCAGTGGGCTGGACGACGGCGGTGGAGTACCGATCTCACGGCGAGGTAGAGCACGTCGGCGATGAGCAGCAGTACGCCGGCGGAGACCAGGTACAGCATGCCTTCGGTGGTCGCGCCGATGATGATCAGCACGATCGCGGCGGTCAGCAGGAGGGAGAAGAGGGTCATGGCGTGAACGCCTCGGTTCGCAGGTTCGCGGGTGCGCGTGCCCGAGGCGCGGTACGTACGTGAGGGCCGTCATTACGCGTCCTCGGCGCCGGGCCGTGCGGGACGGGCTGTGTCCTGTGCGGGGTCAGGGGCGGCTACCAGTAGTCAGGTAGCCGATGACCAGCAGGATGATGCCGAGGACGATCATGATGTCCGCCGATCTCACGGGGTGATGCAAGCCCCCTGCTACCAGGGTAGATCCGCCCTCTGACTGTGGCTTCCCGGGCAGGACAGTCCTACCGTGGAGAGACAGCGGGCAGACCTCCGGAGCGCGCCATGCTCGTCATCCTCGGATTCATCCTCCTGATCGCCGCGCTGGTCGTCGGTGTGGCCGGCGTCGTTACCAGCGGCGGCGGCGCCCATGGGCTGACCGGCGGATTCTCCGTGTTCGGCTACGAGATCACCGGCTCCACCGGCACGCCGTTCCTCGATGGCATCGCCGTCGGGCGGCGCACGACTTACGAAGGGCGGCGAGCCATGAGCATCGGCAAGAAGATCGCGCACAAGGCCGAAGCGGTCAAGGGCGGGGCCAAGAAGACCGTCGGCCGCATCACCGGGAACTGGCACCTGCAAGCCGAAGGCCGCGGCGACCAGGTCAAGGGCAACACCAAGCAGGCCGGGGCGAAGATCAAGGACGCCTTCAAGCACTGACCACTGCGCCCGCCCTGTCGACGTCTCCGCAGGGCACACGGAGGTGCCAGGTATGGCCATCAAGAAGGGCGCCGCCCAGGCCAAAGCCCAAGGTCAGCGCGTGGCCGACAGCCGCGCCATGGAGGTCATGTCCAGGGTCGGGCTCTCCGCCAGGGGCGTGATCTATGTGCTGGTCGGGCTCCTGGCCGTGCAGATGGGTTTCGGCGGCGACAGCGGCGGCAAGGAGGCCGACCGGTCGGGCGCGGTCAGGACCATCGGCGAGCAGCCGTTCGGCCGGGTGCTGCTGTGGGCGCTGGTGGTGGGGCTTGCGGCGATGGCGCTGTGGCGGCTGTCCGAAGCCGCCTTCGGACCGGCAGGGGAAGGCGGCGATAAGTGGACGCGCCGCCTGGGGTCTCTGGGGTTGGCGGTCTTCTACACCGTGATCAGTATTGGCGTGGTCCAGACCGCGCTGGTCGGCGGGTCTCCCGGGAGCCGCGGCGGCAACGAGACGTCGAAGGAGTACACCGCGAGGGTGCTGAACTGGCCCCACGGGCGGGTGCTCGTCGGCGTGTTCGGAGCAGTCCTGGTCATCGTGGGCGTGGTGATCGTGGTGCGCAGCCTGATGCGGAAATTCGAGGAGAATCTCCGGACGGGCGAGATGAGTCCGCCGACGCGGCGGGTTGTCGCAGGGCTGGGCATTGTCGGCGGTGTGGCCTGCGGTGTGCTCGCGGCTGTGGCCGGATTGTTCGTCCTGCTGGCCGCAGTGCAGTTCGACGCCGGCCGGGCCAAGGGCCTGGACGAGACGCTGCGTTCGTTCGCCGCGACACCTGCCGGACCGGTGCTGCTGATCGCAGCCGCGGTGGGCCTCGTAGTGTTCGGCCTCTACTCGTTCTGCGAAGCCCGCTGGCGCAAAGCTCCCGAGCACGGAATTCCAACAGAGCCGCCGAGGGCGGCCGGGGATCGTGGATCGGGGACCCGTAAAAGTGTGCCCTGACAACGGGATCTCCTCCGGCGCCCCACGTCGCCCGTCCCCGTTCGGGCGCTTGCGCAGCATGATCCGCCGCACCCGGGCCGGGCGCCGGTGGGGGCGCATCAGTGAAATCGACCTGTGGCAGCTTTCGTTGGGATTCGAGGCGCTCGGATTCCTGCCCCTGGTGCCGCTGCTGATCGTCGTGTCCGCGGCCGATACGGCGGGCGGTCGGGGTTCGCGCAGTGGCTCGGGGACGGGCTCGGCGTATCGACCGCCGCCAGGACGGAGATCGAGCACCTGTTCGCCCGTGGGGGCCGGTCCTGCGCTCCAGGCGGGCCTGGCTGGAGGACCAAGGACTGGCTGACGACGGCGAGGAATGGGAAGAGCTGGTGATCATTCGTGCCCAGAACCTCTGAAAGCGGCGCCCGCGCTCGCTGCGGCCCGGCCCGCCGCGTAGCCATGGATCCGCACGGCCCCGTCCTGGTCGAAGGCCCGGTGGAGATCGTCCTCGACGACGGGACAGTCGCCCGGTCCGACCGGTTCATGGTCGCGCTGTGCACCTGCCTGCGCAGCCGCACGTATCCCTGGTGCGACACCAGCCACCGCCCCCGCGAGCGAACCGACGCACCCCCCGAGGACGGGAACGCCCCATGACCCCTGCCGGCAGCAGCACAGCCACCGTCGGCCCCGCCCTCGTCCAGGGGCGGGGCGAACTGTCGGACGCCGTCAGGGACGCCCTGCGCACCGGCCTGCCACCGGAGTACGCGACCGGGTCGGTCCTGAAGGCCGATCCCTGGGGCGAAGACCTCCAGCTCGCCCTCTGCCTTCTCTACGAGCTGTACTACCGCGGCTTCGAAGGTGTCAAAGACGACCGCGAAGGGGACCCGGACCTCCTGCGCCTGCGCCAAGCCCTGGAAACCCGCTTCCTCCACGCACTGCGCACCGAACTCCAGGACGCGCCCCGCTCCGTCGAGGAGGCCTTCGCCCCCTCCTCGTCGAACCCGTGGACCTGAGCGGAAGCGTCAGCCATCACCTCGAAACCGAAGGCGAGCTCTGGCAGTTGCGCGAGTACGCGGCGCTGCGCTCCCTCTATCACCTCAAGGAGGCCGACCCGCACGTCTGGGTCATCCCGCGGCTGACCGGCCGGGCCAAGGCCGCGATGGTGGCCATCGAGTACGACGAGTTCGGCGCCGGCCACCCCGACCGCATCCACGCCCGGCTCTTCGCCGACCTCATGACCGACCTCGGCCTCGACCCCACGTACGGCCGCTACCTCGACCAGGCCCCCGCCCCACTTCTCGCGACTGTCATTCTGATGTCCCTCTTCGGCTTGCACCGGGCCCTGCGCGGCGCCCTCGTCGGGCACTTCGCCTGCGTGGAGGTCACTTCCTCACCCGGCTCCCGCCGCCTCGCCAAGGCACTGCGACGCTGCGATGTGGGACCGGCCGCCGAACACTTCTACACCGAACACGTCGAGGCCGACGCCGTCCACGAACAGGTCGTACGCCATGAGGTCATTGGCGGCCTCCTCGCCGGCGAACCCGCCCTGGAAGCGGACATCGCCTTCGGCTGCGCGGCGACCGTCCTGCTGGAATACCGCCTGGCCGCCCACATCCGCGACGCCTGGGACCAGGGGCGCACCACACTGCGCACCCCCTTGCCGCCGCGGTGACGTGCCCGGCCCGCTACGGCCCCGCAGAACTCGGGGCATGCCTAGTGCAGGATGCTCACCGCGCGGGCGATGACGAGGAGTGAGGTCATCAGGGCGGCGACGCTCTGCACGCTCATCATGAGCTTGGCTCGGGTGGACAGTGGCATGGTGTCGGTCGGGCTGAAGGCGGTCGAATTGGTGACGGAGAGGTACAGGTAGTCCATCAAGGTGGGCACCCAGTCGGATTTGACGCTGGAGCCGTCCGCGACCTCCTGGACGGCGTCGTCGTTCTCGTCCTGGGAGAAGCGGAAGTCCGCCAACGGCAAATCGGCGCGGGGGCTTTGGGTTCGGCTGACGGGGCCGCCCCGGTCCAGTTCCCAGTAGGCCAGGCCGAAGACGATGATGTTGGTCAGCCACACCTGGAACGCGGCCGTCAGCAGGGAGCCGCCTTCCTTCACCCCGGTCGAGACCAGGGCATGGATCAGGATCCCCAGGGAGACCAGGTTGCTTGCCGCGATGACCAGGACGAGTGTGAGGGACAGGACACGGGAGAGCCTGGTCTGGCGCGTGAGCCGTCTGGGATTGATCGCGATCAATGGCACAAGGAGCAGCAGTTCCAGGGCGAGCAGCACATAACGGGGTCCGAGCAGAAGCTGCTGCGGCAGGACCTGGTAGAGCCCGATTGCCACGACGGTCGCGATCACGGCAGGCAGCCGGGCCTCCCCACGCCTCTCGTGCCGGGGATGTCTGGTCCGGGCATCGGCGCGACTGCGCGTCATGGTGTCTGTCCTCTTCGTAGGGTCAGGTTTCCTGCCGTGTGCCCCCCCGGGCCGTCGTCCCCCGCGGACTCGCGCTGCGCGTCCGAGCGTCAAGCCGGATGCCCGGGCTCCAGGTCCCGGACATCGCTGTAGCGGAGCAGCGCGGGCGGGGTGCCCCGGGTGGGCCGGCACTGGCCGGCCGGGGCCAGCAGGAAGCCCACGTGGTCGCCACCCTCGATCCGCCCCTCGACGCGGCCCGTGAACCAGGTGCGGACCTCCGTCAGGACTGGACTTCCGGCCTCTCCCTGTCGCCAGGCGGCCCGCGCGAACTTGTCCACCCGGTCGCCCGTCTCGCCGCCGAAGAGCTCCGCGAGCGCCCGCTGCTCACGGAGCAGTGCGTGCACGGTCAGGTACGAGGCCTCGCAGGCGACCCGGTAGGTGTGGTTGGCGGTGGACAGCCAGACGACGAACCGCGGCGGGTGGATCGAGCACTGCGAGGCGAACCCCACCAGGCAGCCCGCACGCACGCCCCCGGCCGCGGCCGTGACCACGTACATGGGGCCGTCGAGCACATCGGTGAAGGGGTCCAACCTCGTCACGGCGGCTCCTCGTGATCCGTTCGGTCCAGCGGGCTACTACCCCGCACATCGGCGTCGGACCGGCAGTGCTTGAGCGGCGCACGGCGGTGTGCGGCCCGATTGGAGCGCCCGCATGTGTGCGTGCATCCCGATACAGGACAGCAGGTCAGGTCATGACCAAGCAACCGAAGCCGTCCCAGCCCCGCGATGGTGAGGGCATCAGCCGGAACAAGGGAACCAAGCGGCGCAGTTGGTCCCCGGATGTGGACGAGACCACTCGGCAGGAGAACCCGAGTGCCCACCGCTCCTTCCATCCGGAAAAGTACGCCTCGGCCAAGGGCCCCGGCAGGACGGTCTCCAAGGAAGAAGCGGGCAATCCCCACGGCAACCCCTCCAAGAGCAGGGGCGCCCGAGGGGAGGAGCAGATCAAGGGCGCTGGCGACAAGGGCATGCACGACCTCGGCCCGAGAGGCGGACGCCGCCTCGTGACTGGGCGGGATATCCCGGGGCAGGAGCAAAGGCTATGCTGCGATGGACGTCCCGGTCCCTGACGTGGATAGCGCGCTTGTCGTGCAGGTGCCTGCGGGGTACAGAGGGTCTCCCCGGTTCACCTCAGGCGCTGTCCTTTTGAGGCGAAACGTGTCGATTTGGTGGTCCTGGAGTCCAGGTCGCCAAGCCGATCGCTCGCCTGACCTGTCCGGGCATCCGACCACAGGAGAAACGCGTAAGACGGGGCCGAGAAGACCGGCCCGCCCGGCGCCGCACCATGTGGTCCCAAGAACCGAGGCGCTATGCCTGTTCTGCAGAGCTTGAACCTCCACCGGCACGACCGAGGCAATGGAACGACGATCACCCTTGCGGGTGAGCTTGATCTGGATACCGCGGGCCCGCTGCGGGCGATGGTCGATGACTGCCTGCGCGAGGGGGTACGGACCATCGACATCGACGTGAGCGCGCTTGCTTTCTGCGATGTCAGCGGCCTCAACGCCTTCCTGGCCGTCGCCGCGTGCACCGCTACGGCCGAAGGGTCGCTGTGCCTGCATCACCCGCGCCCGATGCTGATCCGGCTCCTGGCACTGACCGGCACCGGCTTCCTCCTCCACCGGCCACCCCGCGCGCCCGAAGTCGGCGCATGGGTCCCGGCTGTGGTGTACCCCAGGCTGCTGGCCTCATGACCAGGACCGGCCACAGCGGGCCCGCCCGGCTCTGTCGCGGGTTGAGTGGTGATGGCAGATGATCAGTGACCGCATGGCCTCGGTCCTGCGCACGCTGCAACTCGACGACCGGTCCGAGGGAGTCGACGACGCCACCCTGGCCGGTGCCCAGGCCCTGGGCGTGGACGGTCTCGCGGTCTCCCTGGTCACCACAGCCGGCCTGACCGAGCTCATGTGGTGCTCGGACCCCACCACGCGCCGCTTCGAGGACCTGCAGCTGACCCTCGGCGAGGGACCGGGACCAGAGGCGGTACGTACCGGCGCGATGGTGTGGGTACCCGACCTCGCCCGGGTACGGCACGCCCGCTGGCCGGCACTGTCCATGGAGGCCCCCGACCTGGACGCCCGCGCGGTGTTCTGCTTCCCGATGGGCATCGGCGCGATCCGCGTCGGCGTCCTGACAGCGGTGCGCCGAACGTCGGGTCCACTGACCAGCCAGCAGACCGACGACGCGCTGACGCTGGCCGCCGCGCTGACCGCCCGCTGCCTGGGCAGCGGCGAACCATCGCCGGGCACCCCCGCGCCGGTGGACTCTCCGCACGCCTTGCAGCACGCGGTGGTCCACCAGGCCACCGGCATGCTCAGCGTCCAACTCGCCATGTCCCTGCCTCAAGCTCTCCTACGACTGCGCGCGCACGCTTACAGCAGTGGACGCTCCATCACCGACATCTCCAAGGACGTGGTGGATCGGCGGCTTCGCCTGGACCACGACGGCACTGGCAACGGCACGCCCCCGACCGCCGTAGACAAGGACTGATCACCGTGACCCGAGAACAACGCGTGGCCGAGGTCTTCGTGGAAGTCGCAGACTCCCTGATCGACGACTTCGACCTCATCGACTTCCTCCAGCAGCTCTCCGTGCGCTGCATGGAACTGCTGGACGTGGCTGCCGTCGGCATCATGCTGGCCGACCAGCACGAGGTCCTGCAGACCATGGCAGCCTCCGACGAACACACCCGGCTGCTGGAACTCTTCGCCACCCAGCACGACCAGGGCCCCTGCGTGGACTGCTACAAGAGCGGCGAGCCACGCACCAACATCAACCTGGGCGACCCCCAGATCACCTCGGGCTGGCCGCAGTTCGCCCCACGCGCCGCGGAGACCGGGTTCGTCACCGCCAACGCGATCCCGCTCCGGCTGCGCGGCCGGGTCATCGGAGTGATGGGCCTGTTCCAGACCGACCCCGACCCGCTCGGCGCCGAGGACATCGCCCTCGCCCAAGCACTGGCGGACGTGGCGACCATCGCGATCCTGCAGCAGCGCACCGTCGCCCACAGCGAGGTCGAGCGCGCCCAACTCCAGCACGCCCTGACCAGCCGCATCGTGCTGGAACAGGTCAAGGGCATCCTGGCGGAACGCTGGCAGGTCACCGTCGACGAGGCATTCGCCGCGTTCCGCTCCTACGCACGCGCCCATCACCACCAGCTCGCGCAACTGGCCCGCCAGATCGCCGACGGCACCTTCGAGACCACCCTGATCCCCCACCCGGACCGATCCCGGCCCCAGGGCTGACACGCCGTCCTGCGGGCTGGATCTCACGAGCTCAGTACGCGCCGCGCCGCAGCACCCGCCCCCACATGCGGCCCCGGCCGACTGCCCGCCCCCGCCTGCGGGCCTCCAGTCGGCTGTGCGAGCGCCGGGTGTGTCCCGTCACCGAGGGGTGGGCTGGGTGGCCGCGCGGTTCAGGCTGCTGCTGCCTGCGGCAGGCCGCGGGTGGTGACGACTCGGACGCGTGGCGCCACCGAGGCCGCCTGCCGGACGGGGCAGATCCTGCCGACGGGGACGAAGTACAGGAGCGGGGTGTGGCTGAATGGTGCTGGACCTGCTTCTCATCGGCTTGGCGGTCACGCTCTTCCCCTTGCCGATCATGGCCTTCGTGCTGGTCGTCTCCTCACCCCGTGGGGTGAGCAAGGGGCTGGCCTTCATCCTGGCCTGGCTGGCCTGCCTGGTGGCCGTCATCGCGATAGTCCTGTTCTTGACCGGCGGCGAACCGCCCCCGCCCCGCTCCCCGCCCTCCATCGCCGCACTCCTCGCCACGCTGGTCATCGGCGTAGGGCTGATCCTGTACAGCGAGCACAGGCGTCGCAGACGCCGCCGCCGTACCCTGACGGCCCCGGGCCCCTCTGTAGAGGAGCAGAGGGAGGCTTCCGGAACGTCCCTGTCCTCACGCATGGTCGACGCCACCGGATGGTCCACGGCCGCCCTCGCCGTGCTCCTGCAGCCGTGGGGAATGGTCGGCGCCGCAGCCGCCACCGTCGTGCAGGCCAACCTCTCACACAGCGCGTCTTATCTGGCTCTGCTGGGCTTCTGTCTCCTGGCCACCTCGAGCCTGCTGGCCATGGAGCTGTACATGGTGTTCGCGCCGGAAAGGGCCCAGCTCGCCCTGACCAACTTGCGCGCGTGGCTCGAACGTCACAAGGACCCGGCGATCGTGGTCACCTGCCTCATCCTCGGACTGTGGCTCGTCGGCAGGAGCCTTTACCAGCTCACGGGATGAACACCAGGCGGGAGGAATCCCCGAGAGGCGCCGGGAGATCAGGAGTTGGGGATCCTGCTCTTCTGCTCCGTGAACTCCGCCTCGGTCAGGATTCCCTGCTCCTTCAACGCTCCGAGCTCCTTGAGCTGAGCGATCCGACTGCTCATGTCGCCGGACGGCGGCGGCTGCGTAGGAGCCGGGGGCGGGACGGGCGCGGCGGCGACGTGCTGCTCATAGGCCTGAGCGTCCTGCTCGGCCCACCGGCCCGCCTGGCGCCGCGAGACCCGGTTGGAGACCGCAGTCGCCGTACCGGCGACCACCGCGGTGCGACGTGTCATCCGTGGGGTTCTGCCGTCTTCGCGGGAGTCGAGGGGATCCGCTGGGTGAAGAACATGGCGAGGAGCGCGGTGAGGGCGAGGACGGCGAGTGCGGCGCGCAGTCCGTCGAGCCTCGCCGCGGTATTCGCGTCGATCGCGGCCGAGGCCACGTCCGGGCTCGTGTCCGCCTGGTCGAGCGCCGACTTGAGCTGGGCATCCGACATGAAGGGCACGCCGCTCTCCAGCTGGACGGTCGCCTGGCTCTTGACCCCGTCCGGGACGGCCTGATTCTGCTCGATGTTGGTCAGGAAGGAGGTGGTCAGCGCGGCGATCAGGATCGACCCGGCGAGCGCCGTTCCGATCGAGGCGCCGAGGTTCGTGACGGCGTTCTGGATGCCGCCGACCTCCGCGCTCTGCTTGTCCGGGACCGCGGACACGGTGACCGCCCCGAGCTGGGAGGCCAGCGCTCCCATGCCGAGCCCGATCAGGAGGAGCGGGATGGTGACGATCTCCGCGCCCGCGTCCGCGTCGAGTGCGGCCAGCAGCGCCAACGCGCCCGCGAGCAGCGCGAGGATGCCGAGTCGCACCACCCGCCGCGGTGAGACGTTCGGGAGGAAGCGCGGGATCAGGATGGCGGCGGCCAGCAGCGTCAGCGAGAGCGGCAGGATGCGTGCGCCGGTCTTGAGGGCGGACAGTCCGAGCGCGACGGACAGGTAGAGCGGTACGACGAAGAACACGCCCATCTGTACGAGGTACTGGAAGAAGAACATCGTCAGGCCGCCGGTGAGCTGCCGGTTGCGCAGCAGGGCCGGGTCCACCAGGGGCTCCCTGTGCCGCTCCACGAGGCGGGCCTCCCAGCGCAGGAAGAGCCACACCAGGAACAGGCCCAGCAGCATCAGCCACACGACCAGGGAGATCCCTAGCCAGGCGGGCGTACCGGGCTTCGGCAGGAACCAGCCCCACTCGCTCGAGCGGAGCACCCCGTAGACGAAGACTCCCAGCCCGAGGGCGGACAGCACGGCGCCGACCACGTCGATGCGTCGGCGCTCGCCGACCGGTGCGTCGGCGGTGCGGCGGGCGAGCACCAGGATGGCGAGCACGATCGCCACCTCACCGGCGAAGACCCAGCGCCAGGAGAAGTATGTCGTGGCGATGCCCCCGATGATCGGTCCGACCGCGATCGCCACGGCTCCGGAGGCGGCCACCAGCCCGTACGCGCCCGGCCGGCGCTCCGCCGTGAAGTTCCCGGCGACCAGCGCGACGATCGCGGGCAGGATCAGCGCGGCTCCGATCCCCTCGAGGAACGACCAGCCCAGCAGGAGCACGGGCAGGTTCGGGGCCAGAGCAGTGATCAGGGAGCCGCAGCCGTAGATCACGCATCCGATCAGGAAAGCCTTCTTGTGGCCGATGAGCGCCCCGACCTTGCCGCCGGGGATCATGAACATCGCCATCACGAGGGTGTATGCCGTGATCGCGCCCTGGATCCCGGTCACGGTCGTACCCACGTCGTCGGCCACCGTCGCGATCGAGACGTTCATGACGGAGCTGTCCAGCGCCATCAAGAACTGGCCGGCAGCGAGGGTCAGCAGCACGACCCCCGCCCCTGCCGCCTTCGCGGGTGTGCCTGCCTCGGGTGCCATGACAGCACGCTCCCAGCGGCCCGAGCCCGCCGGACCCAGACCCGCCGAAAGGGTCAGCTGGTTGGCGGTAGCCGAGCACGGACAGTGGAGCCTGGGCGTGGCGCCGGCCGTGGCGCCGGCCGTGGCAGCGGGGATGGGGCCGCTGCCACGGCCGGCACGCTACGGCCTGCCGGCCAGCAGCGTGGTGGACGTGCGCGGGGGCCCCGGCGCGCTCAGGCTGGGGAGGTGGGGGTGGCAAGGAGATGGGTATGACCAGTCCAGCTGAGAGGGCCCGACGTGGCAGGTCAGCCAGAGAGCAGGTGACCCGGACCTTGCACGGGCGGTGGACGGCGGCGGCGGACCGGCCCGACCCGCTCGACGTGCTGGAGCGGCAGGCTGCCGACCGAGTCGTCGAGCTGCTGCCGATCCGGTACGGGCGGATGGCGACCTCCCCGTTCGCGTTCCTGCGCGGCGCGGCCGCTGTCATGGCAGCAGACCTGGCGGCCCAGCCCCACACGGGCCTGACCGTCCAGCTCTGCGGCGACGCCCACCTGCTGAACTTCGGACTCTTCGCCTCACCCGAGCGGGCCCTGCTGTTCGACCTCAACGACTTCGACGAAACCCTGCCAGGCCCCTTCGAATGGGACGTCAAACGCCTCGCCGCCAGCACGGCCGTGGCCGCCCGCGACAACGGCCATGGCGACGACCACGCGTGGCGGATCGCCCTCGCCGCCACCCAGGCATACCGACTGTCCATGCGAAGGCTGGCCGAACAGGGCGAACTCGACGTCTGGTACCAGCGGTTCGACACGGCCGAGATACTCCCGCTGATCCGCGAGAGCAAGCTGCGAAGCAGGGTCGAGACGAGCCTGGTCCGGGCCCGGCGGCGTACCAGCCTTCAGGCACTCGCCAAGCTCACCGAGACCCGGGAAGGCCGCCGGCGAATCATCCACGACCCGCCCCTGCTCGAGCCCCTCACCGCATCCGAGAGTCAGGTCGTCGGTGAGATCTTCAGGGAATACCGCAGCACACTTCCCGAAGAACGACACCTCCTGCTCGACCGCTACCGGTTCGTCGAAGCAGCACGGAAGGCCGTCGGCGTGGGTAGCGTCGGCACACGCTGTTTCATCGTCCTGATGACCGGCCGCGACGAGCAGGACCCGCTCTTCCTCCAGATAAAGGAGGCCGGACGCTCGGTGCTGGAAGATCATCTCCCTGCCGACAGTCACGGCCATCACGGTCAGCGGGTGGTCGCGGGACAGAAACTCCTGCAGGCTGCCGGAGACATCTTCCTCGGCTGGACGACGACCGGACCGGCGGGGCGCGACTTCTACGTCCGGCAACTGCGCGACATGAAAGGGTCGGCCGTCGTGGAGACCATGACGCCGGACATGCTCCGCCAGTACGCGGAACTGTGCGGCACAGCATTGGCCCGAGCGCACGCACGCTCCGGCGACCGAATCGCCGTCGCCGGGTATCTCGGCAAAGCCGACACCTTCGACCGAGCCATAGCCGACTTCGCACTTCACTACGCGGACCAGACAGCCCTGGACCACGCCCTGCTTACCGCAGCCATCGCCGACGGAGCCATCACCGCCACCCACGGCATCTGACCGAATCCTTCGGTTGTCGGTTATGCGCCGGCGGGCCGACGCCGAGGATCTTGGCGGCTTCGCCGATGGAGCCGGGCATGAGGTGATGGTGGAAACCCCGAGGCCTTGCGCCTTCGTGTCAGCTCCTCCTAGGCGTGGATGTGTGTGGTCAGGCTGCCGGTGTTTTGGGCAGGCAAAGGGGTGGCGAGGTCAAGGAGTTGCTGCGCGGTCGTTGGCGTTTTGGTGACGCGGACACGGTGGTCGGCACTGACGACGGTGGCGAGTGGGGTCTTGTTCACGCGTAGGGCGTCGCTGAGGGCGTCGCTGAGGGCGTCGTTCTCCTCCAGTTGGATGGTGAGCCAGGCAGGCATTGAGCCGGCGTCCAGGAGTTCGCAAGATTCGCGCGAGGTGATCAGGAGGACGGGCAGGGCCGGCGGGGCCGAGTGTCCTTGTGGACGGCCAGGAGGACGGCTGCCGCTGTCGCGGCCGTATTGCGGGCTACGAGGCCTCAGCTGATGGGCCGGTCGTCGTCTCCGCCGCGGCAGCCGCAGCCGAAGGTGCGTCCGCGCAGCAGGTTGATTCCGACCGCGCCTGCGAAGGCGCCGAACAGGACCGCGGCGGATGATGTCCGTCAGTAGCGCCAGGCCGACCGCGATCTCGACCACCGGCAGCGCGACCGCTGCCCCGGCACGAGAGCCGGGGGCAGAACCTTGTAGCGGCCGAGCGCCGTGCGGAAGTTCGGCAACACTGCTAACGGAACCGCGAGGTCGATACGGGACGCTGGTCAGCGGGCGAGTACGTGGCCGTCGTGGGGGCGGTGGTCGCGGGAGCGGCGCAGGTCGGTGGTGACGTAGGTGCGTTGCGGCCAGCGGTCCGCTCCGTCGTAACGGGGGTGGAAGGCGGTTCGGCCGTGGACGGTGACGCGGTTGTCGATGATGACCAGGTCGCCCGGCTTCAGGCGCAGGGTACGGGCGGTCGCCTCGCAGGTGCGGCCGAATTCGGTCAGCGCCGCGGCGGCCCGTGGGGTGAGCGGGGTGGTGACGAGTTGGGCCATCCGTATGTCGGGATCCTCGACCGCTCCCGACAGCACCGGTCGAGGCTCGACGTCGGGCGCGCTCGCGGCAGCGTCGGGGCCGAAGGAAGGTGATGGTGTGGTGACGAACTTGCGGCTGTGACCGGCGTGATCGTTTTACCTGGTGGTGGGGTGGGGAGGATGGGGGCTGCGGCCGGGTGCGGATGATCTTCCCGGCGACTTCTTTGCGGGGGGTTTGTTATGGCTCAGGGGACTGTGAAGTGGTTCAACGGGGAGAAGGGCTTCGGGTTCATCACGGTCGATGACGGAGGGAAGGACGTCTTCGTCCACTTCTCCGAGATCCAGTCGTCTTGTCGTTCGGTGTTGAAGACCTGGTAGCTGCTCCACTTCGCGGTCAGGACCGGGCGCGCGGGGCGGCGAAGCGGAACAGTAACCAGGCCTCCTCCTGACCGTCGGGGGGGCTTCGCCGATCAGCGGCGACGGCCCTACGAGGCGCTTCTGCTGTTCTGGACCAGCACTGGGCTGCGGCCAGAAGACGTTCAGCCAACCAGGGGTCGTCGCCCCGCCAGTGCGTGAGCGGTGCGTCGTCGAACGGAGCTATGAAGTGCGTTCCAGGAGCATGGCCATGCCCTGGCCGCCAGCGGCGACGACGCTGATCAGGGCCGTGGTGAGGTCGTCGTGGCGCAGGGTGGTGAGGGCGGTGGTGGTCAGGCGGGCGCCGGCCGCGCCGTAGGGCTCGCCGAGGGCGATGGAGCCGCCGTGGGGGTTCATCCGCTCGGGGTCCAGGCCCAGTTCGGCACAGTAGGCCAGGATCTGTGCGGCGAAGGGCTCGTTGCCGACGACAGTGTCCACGTCCGTGAGCGACAGTCCGGCCCGGGTCAACGCGTCCTGGGTTGCGCCGACGGGTACGGGGCCTTCGGTTTCGGGGGTGCCGGCTGAGACGGCGGTGGACAGGATCCGGGCCAGTGGGGTGTGTCCGTGGGCCCGGGCGTAGTCCTCGGACATCACGACCACTGCGGCGGCCCCGTCGGAGAGCGGGGCGCTGTTGCCCGCGGTGACGCGTCCGTCGGGGCGGAAGCGCGGGGGCAGGGCGGCGAGGCTCTGCTCGGTGACTCCGGTGCGCGGGCAGTCGTCCGCCGTGGCCGTCCTGCCGTCGGGGGCTTTGATGGGGACGATGTCCCCGAAGTGGAAGCCGGCGGTGAGGGCCGCCTGGGTGAGCTGGTGTGAGCGGGCCGCGTAGGCGTCCATGTCGGTACGGGTGATGCCGTAGAGGTCGGCGGTGTTCTCGGCGGCCAGGCCGACCGGGATGTAGGGGTCGGGGACCGCGCCCTGTTCGCGCGGGTCGGTCCAGGCACCGGCTCCCGGACCGGATCGCTCGAGTGTGCGCAGGCCGGCAATCCGGAAGGCAGGGTTCTCGGTGCCGGGCCAGGTGTCGGAGCTGCCGTGGGCCAGCCGGGTCTGCGATTCGACGCCGGCCGCGACGACCACGTCGGCGTCGCCGCAGCGCACGGCCTGGGCGGCCATCCGGATGGCCTGCAGCGACGAGGTGCAGAAGCGATTGACGGTGACTCCGGGCACGTGGTCCCAGCCGAGCAGCACAGCGGCGATCCGGGCGATGTTGAACCCCTGTTCGCCGCCGGGCAGGGCGCAGCCGACGACCAGGTCGTCCACGTGGGCGGGCTCCAGGCCGGGGGTGCGCAGGAGGGCCTCTGCGACGGTACGGGCGAGCAAGTCGTCTGGGCGTACGGAGGCCAGGACTCCCTTGTGGGCGCGGCCGATGGGGGTGCGGACGGCGGAAGTGATGACGGCGTGGTGCATGGCGGTACGTCCTGTGGGGTCGAGTGGCGGCGCTGGGGGAGGGGTTGTGCGGGGCGGCTGGGGACGGTCAGAGCTGCAGTGCGGGGCGGTGGGTGCGAAGCCACTGGTCCAGGTCCAGGACGAGTTCGAGCCCCTCCCGGGGAAAACGGTCCTTCCCACGGGACTCCAGCAGCAGGCCGCGCACCGCAGCAGGGTCCAGCAGTTCGGTGGCGGGCCCGCCCTCGGCGAGCAGACGTTCGACCTGCAGGGTGAGGGCCGTGCGGTACGCGGGGTCGCGGACCATGGGATAAGGACTCTTGCGGCGGGCCAGCACCCGCTCCGGAAGGAGGTCGGCGACGGCTGCGCGCAGCAGGCTCTTCTCCCGGCCGTCGAAGGTCTTCAACTCCCAGGGGGTGTTGAAGACGTACTCGACCAGGTGGTGGTCGAGGAACGGCACCCGGACCTCCAGGCCCACCCCCATGCTGAGGCGGTCGGCTCGATCCAGGAGGCAGGGCAGGAACCGGGTCAGGTTGAGGTAGCTGTCGAGCCGCAGCGCGGCCTCGGCCGGGGTGGTTCCCGGCAGGTGTTCGAGTTCGGCGGCCGCGGCCGCGTAGAGGTCGGCGCGGTGTGCGTTCAGGTCGAGGGCCTTGGCGAGCTCGGGGTCGAGGAGCCGGGTCAGGTCGGCCCGGTCGAGGACCGAGTCCCAGGGAAAGGATTCTCCTTGCGCGGCTTCGGGGGTGAACCAGCGGTAGCCGCCGAAGAGCTCGTCGGCGCCGTCCCCGGCCAGGGTGACGGCGAAGTGCTCACGCACCGCGCCGTACAGCTGGAGCAGGGAGGTGTCGAAGTCGCCGAGCGTCAGCCCGTCACGCAGCCGGCCGACCCGCGCGCGCCGGCCGGGCTCTGCGAGCATCTCGGCGTCCACCCGCACCCGGCGGTGCGAGCTGCCCAGGTGGGCCACCATCAACTCGGCGTACGGACCGTCCGGGTCCCGCCCCATGGCATCCCCGTCGGATGCCTGATTGCCCAGGTCCACCGACAAGGTGTGCAGCGTCCCGGCCGCGGGGCGGGCCAGCGCGGCGATCGCGCTGGAGTCCAGGCCGCCGGACAGCAGCACACTCACCGGCACATCGGCCGCCAGCTGCCCGGTGACGGCCTCCTCCAGCAACTGCCGCACCCGCACCACCGTGGCGGGAAGGTCATCGCGATGCTCGGCCGGAGCCAACGACCAGTAGCGCCGGGCTCGCACGCCCCCGGCCGTCACACTGACCACAGTTCCCGGGACGACCTCGTTCAGCCCGGCGAAAGCGGTGCGCCCGGGCGTTTTGATCATCGGGTGGGAGGACAACAGCAGCTCCCGCAGCCCGTCCAGGTCCAGCCGCGCGGTCACCGCGGGGTGTGCCAGCACGGCCTTGGGCTCGGAGCCGAACACCACCGCGTCGCCGATGCGGGCGTAGCACAGGGGCTTGATCCCGAACCGGTCGCGTACCAGGGTCAGCCGCCTGGTGCCGGGCTCCCAGGCGGCGTAGGCGAACATGCCCTCCAGCCGGGCCGCAGCCCCCTCCCCCCAGGCCTCGACGGCGCGCAAGACGACCTCGCTGTCGCCGCGGGTCGTGAACCGGTGTCCGAGCGAGGTCAGCTCCGACCGCAGCCGGGCATGGTTGTAGACCTCGCCAGTGAAGGCCACCACCAGCACCGTGCGCCCACCGCGCTCCAGGACCATGGGCTGCCGTCCGCCGGCCAGGTCCACGACGGCCAGCCGAGTGTGCCCCAGCCCCGCCGTCCCCTCCGCCCATTCGGCCGAGGCATCCGGCCCCCGGCATGCCAGGGTCTCGGTCATCTCCTTGAGCGAGGAGTCCTCGGTGCCCCGGGGCACACGGCCCGCGAAACCGGCATAACCAACCAGCCCACACATCTTTGAAACTCCCCGCGCCCCCAGCGCGGGGGGCGTGTCGCACGAGCCGGACCTGGAGTCTCCTTTCACACCGCGGCCACCCACGCGTGAAAGGCCAGGACCCGGTGCCGGACCCGAAGCGCCGGCCACCACCACAGAAACGATCAGGCAACGCCCAGGTCACCCCGGCCACCCCTTTTTCCGCTCTGTCTCCGGGGTGCCCCGAGCGCCCGGGAGGCAGCGGCCCAAACGGGCAGACGGCGGGGCGTCCTCGTCGGCGGGCTCGATGCCGAGGACCTGCCCGCACAGCCGCTCCTGCACCCCGGTGAGCTCGTCCCACCTCTGCCGGACGGATGGCTGGCTGCTGCGTAGGTGAGAACGCCGGCCTCGCGGTCACGCTGCGAAGAGCCTGTATGGGGCGGCGTCAGGGGTGTGCGGACAGCTATGTCCCCGACTGCTGTTCGAGGCGGCCCAGGGATCGGTGGAGGCCGTCGACGAGGCAGGCTCTGCCCTGTGCGTAGGCGAGGACGCCGAGCCGGAGGATGTGACCGACAGGCGCCGGCCCGCTTCAGCCAGGGCGTACCCCAAGAGTTCCCCGAGTTCGGGTCCGCCCAGCAGGCCGGCGGCCTGGGCTGCCACCTCGTCACGGATCACTCTGGCGTGACCGGTGAGCTCTAGTGCGGCCAGGTCGATGTCGTCTGCCGGCGGTGCTGCCGCCGGGTTCCAGGCGAGCACCTGGGCCACCAGCGCCAACTGCACTTCCCGGTCAAGCGGCAAGCCATGGCCCAGGGCCCCGTCGGGATCCTCGACCAACTCCACACCGGCCACGACGACCCCTCCTCCGCATCCAGCGCGTCACCCGCGCCCGACCGAACGGCACCCACCCAACGTGCAATCGCCCACAGCGTTTCCACTCGTCTTTCGGATCATGACAGCGCGTTAGCACGCGCCACCGGCCTTGGATCCGGACATGGGGACCAGAGGTTCGGCCGTTGGTCCCCATGCCCGGATCATGGCCGCTAGCTGCGGACCTCCGCGTTCGGGTGGGCCTGGGACCGGAGCCGTTCGCGCAGCTCGATTTCCTCGGGGGTGAGCGGGTCGCCGGGATAGCGCACGCGGACGGGCTTCGGCCGCAGCGGCAGGCCGTCGTCCGCCGCGGCTTCCTCGACTTTCGCGAGTGCCCGGTACAGCGAGGCGACCGAGGGGGACTTGCCCGCGTTCTTCCCAGCCTTGATCGTGAGCTTCTTCGCAATGCCGGGGACGGGGACGCCCTTGTCCTTCAGCGCGACGGCGAACGTGAGCATGTCGTCGTCGATGACCTTGGGGCGTCCGCCGTGGTTGCCCTTGGCGGCCGCGGCGACCTGGCCCTCCAGGGTCTTCTCCCGGACGTAGTTGCGCTCGATCTGCTCGGCCACGGCCAGCACGGCGAAGAACATGGCGCCCATGCCGTTCGGATCGTAGATCCCGGTGAGCGGGCCGGTGAGGATTTCGAGCTGGATGCCGCCGGCCTGGAGCTCGGCGGGCAGGGTCATGCGGCGTCACGCTCGGCCTCGATGTCCTCCTCGTCTTCGGGATCCCTGTCGAGCCAGATGGTGAGAGAGTCCACCTCGCTCACGGCTGCTCCGAGGGGCAGGTTGACGTATCAGGCCAGGCGCACGGCCGCCGTCACGATGGTCATGCGGACCATGTCATGAAAGCGGTGGGGCACGAGGCGTGCCCACGCCCACGGCGCGCGCTGTAGAGCCGAGCCGTCCCGCTACGTCGTGCCACCACTCGTGTCAGAGGGTGGTCGCCAGCCTCATTCCGGGCGGGAGTCTGGTCCGTGACTGGTCCGGGAGGCGCGACTGAGAGGCTCCATTCCGCACTTAGCGTTATGACTCCGTGTTGGCGAGTGACGCCCCTGAGCTGACTCCAGGAGTGTAATTTCCCTTCCGGGAGCTCTACTTGGTGCTCTAGAAGAACCCAACTGCCTTCGGGGAATAGCTGCAATAGAGGTTCTTCGTCTGCTGGTGGTCCACAACTGCACCCATGCTGAGCAGGCCAAACGGTAGTCGGCGCGGCATTCTCACGAGGGGTGGTCCGGGAGTGGTCCGGATCTTGCTGTCTACGCCGCCCCGGGCCGTGCGGCACGGCCACGGCGGCGCTGCGCAGGTGGTGGCGTAACGCGAGAGCAGTCGCTGCCAGGCGCCGCCGGCGAGCTGGAAAGTCCTTGGAGTCCCGCTGTCGCTGTCCGTTGCGGGGACGGCGGAAGACCGACGCGGGCGCGTCGCCCCCGGTGAGGGGCCCGACCCGGGGCGGGGACTCGACCGGGCACCGGCCTGATGGCGGCTCGCTCCCTTCACCCCGGCGGCCCCCCGGCGGCCCCCGGCGGGCCCCCCGACGGGCGTCGCCACGGGAGGGGGCACAGAATCGAAGACCGGTGACGAGGCGGGAACGGCGACCAGCCAGGAGGCCCAGCGCATGGCAGGAC
>NZ_JBHXKA010000118.1:0-25016 GCF_042722885.1 Streptomyces sp. NPDC058401 | reverse complement strand
GGCTGGGTGTATCCAGCCCCTCCGGCGTTTGAGGAGCGGGGCCTTGGGCGGAGCCCCGGGGAACGGTGGAAGGGCGGGTCGGGGACAGCCCCGCAGGGCCCCGCGCCCGGGGCCCTGCCCGGCTATCCGGCGCGCTTCGGCACGGGGACCCGTACGAGATCCGCGGCGATCGTCAGTTCGCCCTCGAAGCCGGCCGCACGGGCCTGCCGTTCGAACTCCGCCGGCTCCGTGTAGCGCTGCGAGAAGTGCGTCAGCACGAGATGCCGCACGCCCCCGTCCCGGGCCACCCGCGCGGCCTGCCCCGCGGTGAGGTGCCCGTGGTCGGTGGCGAGTTGGACGTCCTCGTCGAGGAAGGTCGACTCGATCACCAGCATGTCGCAGCCCGCCGCGAGCGCTTCCACGCCCTCGCAGAGCCGGGTGTCCATGACGAAGGCGAACCGCTGTCCGGCCCGCGCCTCGCTGACCTCGTCGAGGGTGACCCCGCCGAGGCTGCCCTCGCGCTGGATCCGGCCCACGTCGGGCCCCTTGATGCCGTGGAGCGCGAGCAGTTCGGGCCGTATCCGGCGCCCGTCGTGCTCGGTGACCCGGTAGCCGAAGGACTCCACCGGGTGGGAGAGGCGTACGGCGTCCAGGGTGTACGCGTCCCCGCGCGCCAGGATCCCGTCCTCGGCCACCGGCTCCTCCGCGAGCTGCACGGTCTCGCGGTAGGCGGTGGCGTACCGCAGCCGGTCGAAGAACTTCTGTCCGGAGGCCGGGTAGTGGGCGGTGACGGGGTGCGGGACCCGGTCGAGGTTGATCCGCTGGATGACCCCGGCGAGGCCGAGGCTGTGGTCACCGTGGAAGTGGGTGACGCAGATCCGGTTGATGTCGTGCGCGGCCACCCCGGCGCGCAGCATCTGGCGCTGGGTGCCCTCGCCGGGATCGAAGAGGATGCCCTCGCCGTCCCAGCGCAGCAGGTAGCCGTTGTGGTTGCGGTGGCGGGTGGGCACCTGGCTGGCGGTGCCGAGCACCACGAATTCGCGTACGGACACGGTTTATCCCGGGGGCCATTCGAAGCCACGGCCGCCGAGGACGTGCGCGTGGGCGTGGAAGACGACCTGGCCGGCGCGGGCGCCGGTGTTGAAGACCAGCCGGTAGGCGTGGTCGGGGAGCTTCTCGTCCACGGCCACCTGGCCGGCCTCGCGCAGGACGTCGGCGGCGACCTGCGGCTCCGCGGCCGCGAGGGAGGCGGCGTCGGGGTAGTGCGCCTTCGGGATGACGAGGACGTGGGTGGGTGCCTGCGGGTTGATGTCGCGGAAGGCGACGGTCGTGTCCGTCTCCCGGACGACCGTCGCGGGAATGTTCCCCGCGACGATCTTGCAGAACAGGCAGTCGGCCTGCGGTTCCCCTGCCATGTGCTGAGCCCTTCGTGACGGGTGATCGGTTCCGGCATCGTATCCACCGCCACCGACCGGGCCCGTCAGGACCAAGGACCCGTCACCACCACCGGCCCGTCACCACCACCGTCCGTCAGGACCAGCGCCCCGTCCGTGCCAGCAGCACCGCCGCCGCGGCCGTGCCCGCCGTGGAGGTGCGCAGGACAGAGGGGCCGAGCCGGTACGGGTGCGCCCCGGCCGCGGCGAAGGCGGCGAGTTCGTCCGGGGAGACCCCGCCCTCGGGGCCGACGACCAGGACGACGGAGCCGGCGGCGGGCAGTTCCGCGGTGGCCAGCGCACCCGAGGGGGCGTCCCGGTCCTCGTGCAGGACCACCGCGAGGTCGGCCTCCGCGAGCAGCGCCGCGACCTGCTTGGTCGACAGGGCCTCCGCGACCTCGGGGAAGCGGACCCGGCGGGACTGCTTGCCGGACTCCCGGGCGGTGGCCCGCCACTTCGCGAGGGATTTGGCGCCGCGGTCGCCGCGCCACTGGGTGATGCAGCGCGAGGCCTGCCAGGGCACGATCGCGTCGACGCCGGTCTCCGTCATGGTCTCAACGGCGACCTCGCCCCGGTCGCCCTTGGGCAGGGCCTGGACGACGGTGATCCGGACGGCCGGCTCCGGCTCCTCGAAGACCCCGGACACGGAGACGAGGAGGCGGTCCTTGCCCTCGGCGGCCGTCACGACGGCCTCGGCCCAGCCGCCCCGGCCGTCGGTCAGCACGAGGGCCTCGCCGGGGGCCAGCCGCTTCACGGAGACCGCGTGGCGGCCCTCTGCGCCGTCCAGCACGAACTCCGGCCCCGCGGGAACCTTTTCGACCACGAACACCGGGGCGGTCATGACGCACTCCTCATCTGCATTGCCTTCAACGCGTTCTGTGCCGCGCCGAGTTCCGCCGCGAGCACCTCCACCAGTTCCCCGGCGGGCAGGGCCCGCGCCAGCCGGTGCCCCTGGCCCGCCCACAGGGCCA
Organism: Streptomyces sp. NPDC058401; assembly: GCF_042722885.1. NCBI lineage: Bacteria > Bacillati > Actinomycetota > Actinomycetes > Kitasatosporales > Streptomycetaceae > Streptomyces > Streptomyces sp. NPDC058401. The sequence goes on along the minus strand of NZ_JBHXKA010000118.1, from coordinate 22,633 downwards.
TGCCCTGCGGGTCCCCGGCATCGGCGGCGGCCTTGCGCAGCGGCGCGGTCAGGTGGTGCACCTGCGGGTACGCGGCCGGGGCGTACGGGCCGTGCTCGCGCATGAACCGGTTGACCAGCCCGCGGGCCGGCCGCCCCGAGAAGGCCCGGGTCAGCTCCGTCCGGACGAACAGCGGGTCGGTCAGCGCCTTCTTGTGCAGGGCGTGCGCGCCGGACTCCGGGCAGGCCAGGAAGGCCGTGCCGAGCTGCGCGGCCTCCGCGCCCGCGGCGAGCAGCGCGGCGATCTGCGAGCCGCGCATCAGGCCGCCCGCCGCGATGATCGGGAGGGCCACGGCCTCGCGGACCTGCGCGACGAGCGCGAGCAGGCCGACTCCGGCCGTGCCGTCGCCCTGCGGGTCGTCGCGGTGGGTGCCCTGGTGGCCGCCCGCCTCCACGCCCTGGACGCAGACGGCGTCGGCGCCTGCCGCCTGGGCGGCGCGGGCCTCCTCGACGGAGGTGACGGTGGCGATCGTGTACGTACCGACCTTGCGCAGGCAGGTGAAGGCCGCGGGCGAGGGCAGGCCGAAGGTGAAGGAGACCACGGGGACCGGGTCTTCGATGAGAATGGCCAGTTTGGCGTCGTAGCCGTCGTCGCTGGTGCCGATGATGTCCTCGTCGGCGAGGGAGATCTCGTACCAGGAGGCTTCGCTGGCGAGGTGCCCGCGGTAGGCCTCCACGACCGCCGGGTCCGCGTGGGAGGCCTGCGGCAGGAAGAGGTTGACGCCGAAGGGGCGGCGGGTGAGCGCGCGCAGCCGCTTGATCTCCTGGTACATGCCGTCGGCGGTCTTGTAGCCGCCGGCGAGGAAGCCCAGTCCGCCCGCTTCGCACACGGCGGCCGCGAGCGGCGGGCAGGACGCGCCGCCCGCCATGGGCGCCTGCACGATCGGGTACGCGAAGAGACCGTTCGGTGCGGAGGACATGAGCTGCATCGTGCCATGTCCCGCTCACGGGACCGAATCACGGCATTCGCCTGGCATAGTCCCCTTCCCCGGGGTGCCCGAATACCGTCGCCGCCCTGCCGCGCCGCATGCCGCGAGCCCGGTCCGGGGCATCCCCGGACCGGGCTCGCAGGTGTTCTCGTACACCGCCGGGACGCCGCCCCTACGGTGCTCCGCGCGCTGCTCAGCGCCCGTTGAAGGCGTCCTTCAGGCGGCTGAACAGGCCTTGCTGACCCGGTGCGAACTGGCCCATCGGCCGCTCCTCGCCGCGCAGCTTGGCCAGCTGGCGCAGCAGGTCCTCCTGCGCCGGGTCCAGCTTGCCGGGGGTGGTGACCTCGACGTGCACGATCAGGTCGCCTCGTCCGCCACCGCGCAGGTGGGTGACGCCGCGGCCGTGCAGCGGGATCGCCTGCCCGGATCCGGTGCCGGGCCGGATGTCGATCTCTTCCAGGCCGTCGAGCGTCTCCAGCGGGCACTTGGTGCCCAGGGCCGCCGCGGTCATCGGGAGGGTGACCGTGCAGTGCAGGTCGTCCCCGCGCCGCTGGAAGGTCGGGTGCGGCAGCTCGTGGATCTCCACGTACAGGTCGCCGGCGGGGCCGCCGCCGGGGCCGACCTCGCCCTCGCCCGCGAGCTGGATCCGGGTGCCGTTCTCGACGCCGGCCGGGATCTTGACGGTGAGGCTGCGGCGGGAGCGGACCCGGCCGTCGCCCGCGCACTCGGGGCACGGGGTCGGGACCACGGTGCCGAAGCCCTGGCACTGCGGGCAGGGTCGCGAGGTCATGACCTGGCCCAGGAAGGACCGGGTGACCTGCGAGACCTCACCGCGGCCGCGGCACATGTCACACGTCTGCGCCGAGGTGCCGGGTGCGGCGCCCTCTCCGGAGCAGGTGGTGCAGACGACGGCCGTGTCGACCTGGATGTCCTTGGTCGTGCCGAAGGCGGCCTCGTCCAGTTCCAGGTCGAGGCGGATCATGGCGTCCTGGCCGCGGCGGGTCCGCGAGCGCGGTCCGCGCTGCGAGGACTGGCCGAAGAAGGCGTCCATGATGTCGGAGAAGTTGCCGAAGCCGCCCGCTCCGAAGCCGCCGGCTCCGCCGCCGCCCGAGGAGGACAGCGGGTCGCCGCCGAGGTCGAAGACCTGCTTCTTCTGCGGGTCCGAGAGGACCTCGTAGGCCGCGTTGATCTCCTTGAAACGCTCTTGCGTCTTGGGATCGGGGTTCACATCCGGGTGCAGCTCGCGTGCGAGCCGCCGGAATGCCTTCTTGATCTCGTCCTGCGATGCGTCGCGGCGCACGCCGAGAACGGCGTAGTAGTCCGTGGCCACTTACGACTCCGCCAGGATCTGTCCGACGTAACGTGCCACTGCGCGTACCGCTCCCATCGTTCCGGGGTAGTCCATGCGGGTCGGTCCGACCACGCCGAGTTTGGCGACTGCTTCGCCGCCCGAACCGTAGCCGACCGAGACGACGGACGTGGAGTTCAGTCCCTCGTAGGCGTTCTCATGCCCGATCTTTACGGCCATTCCCGACTCACTGGCCTCGCCCAGCAGCTTGAGGAGCACGACCTGCTCCTCCAGCGCTTCGAGCACCGGCCTGATCGTCAGGGGAAAATCGTGTCCGAAGCGGGTCAGGTTGGCGGTGCCGCCGATCATCAGCCGCTCCTCCGCCTCCTCGACCAGCGTTTCGAGGAGGGTGTCGAGGACGGCTCGCACCGTCACCCGGTCCTCGTTCTCGAAGGACTCCGGAAGGTCCTTGACCAGCGGCGGCACGTCGGTGAACCGACGGCCGACGACACGGCTGTTGAGGCGCGCCCGCAGGTCCGCGAGCGAGGCCTCCCCGAAGGGGGCCTGGCAGTCGACGAGCCGCTGCTCGACCCGGCCGGTGTCCGTGATGAGGACGAGCATCAGGCGGGCCGGGGCCAGCGAGAGCAGTTCCACGTGCCGGACGGTGGACCGGGTGAGCGAGGGGTACTGGACGACGGCGACCTGCCGGGTGAGCTGCGCGAGCAGCCGCACCGTACGGCCGACGACGTCGTCGAGGTCCACGGCCCCGTCGAGGAAGTTCTGGATGGCCCGGCGCTCGGGCGTCGACAGCGGCTTGACCCCCGCCAGCTTGTCGACGAAGAGCCGGTAGCCCTTGTCGGTGGGGATCCGGCCGGCGCTGGTGTGGGGCTGGGCAATGTAGCCCTCGTCCTCCAGCACGGCCATGTCGTTGCGCACGGTGGCGGGCGAGACGCCGAGGCGGTGCCGCTCGGTGAGCGCCTTGGAGCCGACCGGCTCCTCCGTCCCGACGTAGTCCTGGACGATGGCGCGCAGCACTTCGAGTCTGCGATCGCTGAGCATCGCGCGCACACCTCCATCGTTTCCGTCGTTCGCGGCTTCGGCAGGCCCTGCCTGCTGGCACTCTGAGCGTTCGAGTGCCAGAGATCCCCCGGTCAGTGTACGGCGGGGTGGTACACCCCTAGCAAGGGCGGCCCGCCAAGGTAGCGTCGCGGCATGGACGTGCGTTGGGAAGAGGCGGGCTGGGAACGGCTCACCGAACGGGCCGGCCGCAAGCGCCTGCCGGTGTGGGACTGCACCGTGGGACTGGTGGTGGGCGAGGATTCGGCCCTCCTGATCGACCCGGGGTCCTCCCTGCGGGAAGGTGCGCAGGTACGGGCCGAGGCGGAGCGGCTGACGGGCCGGCGCGTGACCCATCTCGCATTCACACACGGACATTTCGACCACGTACTGGGCGGAGCGGCGTTCGCGGGGGCCGAGGTCTACGGTCCGGTCGGGCTGGACTCCCTGCTCTCGGTGAGCCGGGAGGAGCTGCGGACGGACGCGGTCCGGCACGGCCTGGCGGAGGCCGAGGCGGCCGAGGCGGCGGACCTGCTCGTGATCCCCCGGCACCTGGTGTCGGGCGAGTGGACGCTGGACCTGGGCGGGGTACAGGTCCTCCTGGCGAACGTGGGTCCGGGGCACACCCGGCACGATCTGGCCGCTTTCGTGCCCGGGGCGCGCGAGGTGGTCTTCTGCGGCGACCTGGTCGAGGAATCGGGCGAGCCGCAGGCGGGCCCGGACGCGGTGCCGCGGCAGTGGCCGGCGGCCCTGGACCGGCTCCTCGCCCTGGGCGGGGGCGACGCTCTGTACGTACCCGGTCACGGAGCGGTGGTCGACGCGGCCTTCGTACGTGCCCAACGCGACACACTGGCCGCCCGTTTCGGCGTGTCGGGCACCTGAAACGGCCCGCTCTCCTACCCTCGGCCGGATGCGCGAGTACTCCCCCGACCTGACCCCGCAGTGGAAGCGCTCCAAGCCCGTCCCCGAGGTGCCGGCCGATCCGGACCTGGTGGTCGAGGTGGCGGGTACGGACTTCTGCGGCGCGGTGGTGGCCTGCGAGGCGGGCACGGTCACCCTGGAGGACCGATTCGGCAAGCGCCGCGTCTTCCCCCTCGAACCCCGCGGTTTCCTCCTGGACGGCGCGGTGGTGACCCTCACCCGCCCCGCACGGGGCCCGGCCGCGCCGGCCCGTACCGCCTCGGGCTCCCTCGCCGTCCCCGGGGCCCGGGCGCGGGTGGCCCGGGCGGGCCGGATCTACGTGGAGGGCCGCCACGACGCCGAACTGGTCGAGCGGGTGTGGGGCGACGACCTGCGCATCGAGGGCGTCGTGGTGGAGTACCTGGAGGGCATCGACGACCTCCCGGCCGTCGTCGCCGAGTTCGCCCCCGCCGCCGACGCCCGCCTGGGCATCCTGGTGGACCACCTGGTCCCGGGCTCCAAGGAGTCCCGCATCGCCGCCTCGGTGACCTCCCCGCACGTCCTGATCGTGGGCCACCCGTACGTGGACGTCTGGCAGGCCGTGAAGCCCTCCGCCCTGGGCATCCGCGCCTGGCCGGTCATCCCACCCGGCCAGGACTGGAAGACGGGCATCTGCCGCGCCCTGGGCTGGCCGGAGAACACCGGGGCCGCCTGGCAGCACATCCTGTCCCGCGTGACCTCGTACAAGGACCTGGAGCCCACCCTCCTGGGCGCGGTGGAGCACCTGATCGACCACGTGACGGCGTGACCCGGCGGGGCGGCGAAAACCCAGCCCCTCCGGCGTTTGAGGAGCGGGGTTCCGGGGGCCGGCCCCCGGAACGGGTCCGGGCGGAACCTGGGGAACGGGCGAAGAGCGGGTAGGGGACGGCCCCGCCGGGCGGCCCGGCCCCCCGGTCGGAGCTAGTCGACCAGGTCGCGGACCACCGCGTCGGCCAGGAGGCGACCCCGCAGCGTCAGAACGGCCCTCCCGGCCGCGTACGGGGCTGCTTCGAGAAGCCCGTCGGCCAGGGCCCGCCGGGACGCGGCCAGCCCCGCAGGGGCCAGCAGGGACAGCGGAACCCCGTCCACCAGCCGGAGCTCGAGCAGGATCCGCTCGACCCGCCGGTCCTCCTCCGAGAGGAGCTCCCGCCCGGCCCCGGGCGACCGCCCCTCCGCCAGCGCCGCCGCGTAGGCACCCGGGTGCTTCACGTTCCACCACCGCACCCCGCCCACGTGCGAGTGCGCTCCGGGCCCGGCGCCCCACCAGTCGGCCCCGCGCCAGTACAGCTCGTTGTGCAGGCAGCGCCCGGCCTCGGTGGTGGCCCAGTTGGAGACCTCGTACCAGGAGTAGCCGGCCTCGGCCATCACCGTGTCGAGGATCAGGTACCGGTCCGCGTGGACGTCGTCGTCGGTCATCGGGACCTCGCCCCGCCGGATCCGCCGCGCGAGCTGGGTGCCCTCCTCCACGATCAGCGCGTAGGCGCTGATGTGGTCGGGTCCGGCCCCCAGGGCCGCTGCCAGCGAGGCCCGCCAGTCCTCGTCGGACTCCCCCGGCGTCCCGTAGATCAGGTCCAGGTTCACGTGCTCGAAGCCCGCCGCCCGTGCTTCCGCGACGCAGGCCTCGGGCCGGCCGGGGGTGTGCGTGCGGTCCAGCACCTTCAGGACGTGCTGCTTCGCGCTCTGCATGCCGAAGGAGATCCGGTTGAAGCCGCCCGCGCGCAGCTCGGCCAGGTACTGCGGGTTCACCGACTCGGGATTGGCCTCGGTGGTGACCTCGGCGTCCTCGGCCAGCCCGAATTCCTCGCGGATCGCCGCGAGCATGCGTACGAGGTCCCCGGCGGGCAGCAGCGTGGGCGTGCCGCCGCCCACGAAGACGGTCCGTACGGCCCTCGAGTCGTCGCCGAGCACCTTCCGCGCCAGCCTGACCTCGTCGATCAGGGTGTCGGCGTAGTTCTCCCGGGAGGCGAGCACGCCGCCGGTGCCCCGCAGCTCGGTGGCCGTGTAGGTGTTGAAGTCGCAGTATCCGCAGCGCGTGGCGCAGTACGGAACGTGCAGGTAGAACCCGAGCGGCCGCTCCCCCGCTCCCGCCAGGGCGTGGAGCGGCAGGGAGCCGTCTTCGGGCATGGGTTCACCGTCGGGCAGTGCGGAAGGCATGGGCCCATTGTCCCGCACTGCCCCAAGGTCGTTTACGGCCCCGCGCGGCGCCCCGGACCGCGCCCGGTGCTACGCCTCCCGGGAGCCCTCGTACATCTCCTCGATGAGGTGCTTGAACTCGCGCTCGACGACCGGCCGCTTCAGCTTGAGGCTCGGGGTGAGGTCCCCGTGCTCCACGTCGAGGTCGCGCGGCAGGAGGCGGAACTTCTTGACCGTCTGCCAGCGCTGGAGGCCCTCGTTGAGGGTCTGGACGTAGGTCTCGATGAGCCGGTTGGTCTCGGGGGCGGCCAGGACCTGGGAGTACGTCTTGCCCTCCAGGCCGCTCTCGGCGGCCCAGACCAGGATCGAGGGCTCGTCGAGGGCGATGAGGGCGGAGCAGAAGTTCCGGTCGGCGCCGTGGACCACGATGCTGGAGACGTACGGGCAGAGCGCCTTGAACTGGCCCTCGATCTCCGCCGGGGCGACGTACTTGCCGCCGGAGGTCTTGATCAGGTCCTTCTTGCGGTCGGTGATGCGCAGGTAGCCGTCGGCGGACAGCTCGCCGATGTCGCCCGTGTGCAGCCAGCCGTCGGCCTCCAGCACCTCGGCGGTCTTCTCGGGCTGCCCGTGGTAGCCCTGCATGATGCCGGGGCCGCGCAGCAGCACCTCGCCGTCGTCGGCGATGCGGACCTCGGTGCCGGGGAGCGGCTTGCCGACGGTGCCGGTGCGGTAGGCCTCGCCGGGGTTGACGAAGGAGGCGGCGCTGGACTCGGTGAGTCCGTAGCCCTCCAGGATGTGGATGCCCGCGCCGGAGAAGAAGTAGCCGATCTCGGGTGCGAGGGCGGAGGCGCCGGAGACGGCGGCGCGCAGGTTGCCGCCGAAGGCCTCGCGGAGCTTGGAGAAGACGAGCGCGTCGGCGACCTTGTGCTTGGTGGCGAGGCCCAGGGGGGCGCTCGCCCGGCCGGTGCGGCGGAAGTTGTCCTGGGTGACCTTGGCGTACTCGCGGGCCACGCCGACGGACCACTGGAAGATCTTGTACTTGGCCCCGCCGCCGGCGCGGGCCTTGGCGGCGACCCCGTTGTACACCTTCTCGAAGATGCGCGGGACGGCCGCCATGTAGGTCGGCTGGACGATCGGCAGGTTCTCGATGATCTTGTCGATGCGGCCGTCGACGGCGGTGACGTGACCCACCTCGATCTGGCCGGAGGTCAGCACCTTGCCGAAGACGTGGGCGAGCGGCAGCCAGAGGTACTGGACGTCGTCCTTGGTGATCAGGCCGGTGGCCACGGTGGCCTTGGCCATGTACGACCAGTTGTCGTGCGGCAGCCGTACGCCCTTGGGGCGGCCGGTGGTGCCCGAGGTGTAGATGAGGGTGGCGAGCTGGTCGGCGGTGATGGCCGCGATGCGCTCCCTGACCACCTCGGGGTGCTTGGCCAGGTACTCGCGGCCGCGCGCCTCCAGGTCGGCCAGCGAGAGCACCCAGCCCTCGGGGTCGCCGTCGGCCGGGACGGCGTCGGCGGCCTCCACGACCACGACGTGGGCCAGCTCGGGCAGGTCGGCGCGGCGCGCACGGGCCTTGGCCAGCTGCGTGCCGTCCTCGGCGATCAGGATCCGGCTCTCGGAGTCGGAGAGGATGAAGGCCGATTCCTCCGCGTTCGTGCTCGGGTAGATGGTGGTCACGGCGCCGCCGGCGCACATCACGCCGAGGTCCGCGAGGATCCACTCGACCCGGGTGTTCGAGGCCAGCGCGACGCGCTGCTCCGGCTGGATCCCGAGCTCGACGAGTCCGGCCGCGATGGCGAAAACCCGGTCGGCGGCCTGGCCCCAGCTGAGGGACTTCCAGTCGTCCGGGCCGCCCTTGCCGTCCGCGGCGGGGACCGGGTAGCGGTAGGCCTCGGCGTTCGGCGTGGCGGCGACACGCTCCAGGAAGAGGGTCGCCACGGTGGGCGGACGGTTCTCGATCAAGGTCTGTGTGTCGCTCACGGACATCCTCCGGACCACGCGGCAGGGCATGTACAGGACTTGTAACTGGCGAGTAACCAACGAGCAGTGATCAGACTAGGGGCCCTCCGCCTGGCGCGTAAGGGCCCCTGGGATGCCGATTCATAACGAAGCGGACGCCCGCGACCGCGTATTCCGGTCCCCGGCCGGGGACCGGCCGGAAAGCGGCCGGATACGGAGCGGGCCCCCGCGCCGGAGCGCGGGGGCCTGCTTCGTATCCGATGGCTTCGCCGCGGCTACTTCTTCTTGCTGCCGGACTCGTCGCTGGAGAGGACGGCGATGAAGGCCTCCTGCGGGACCTCCACGGAGCCGACCATCTTCATGCGCTTCTTGCCTTCCTTCTGCTTCTCCAGCAGCTTCCGCTTACGGGAGATGTCACCGCCGTAGCACTTGGCGAGGACGTCCTTGCGGATGGCGCGGATGGTCTCGCGGGCGATGACGCGGGAGCCGACGGCCGCCTGGATCGGGATCTCGAAGGCCTGCCGCGGGATGAGCTCGCGCAGCTTGGCGACCAGGCGCACGCCGTAGGCGTAGGCGGCGTCCTTGTGGCAGACGGCGGAGAAGGCGTCGACCTTGTCGCCGTGCAGCAGGATGTCGACCTTGACCAGGCTGCCGGACTGCTCGCCGGTGGGCTCGTAGTCGAGGGAGGCGTAGCCGCGCGTCTTGGACTTCAGCTGGTCGAAGAAGTCGAAGACGATCTCCGCGAGCGGCAGCGTGTAGCGGATCTCGACCCGGTCCTCGGAGAGGTAGTCCATCCCGAGGAGGGTGCCGCGGCGCTGCTGGCAGAGCTCCATGATCGCGCCGATGAACTCGGAGGGCGCGAGCAGGGTGGCCCGGACGACCGGCTCGAACACGTCCCTGATCTTGCCCTCGGGGAACTCGCTCGGGTTGGTGACGGTGACCTCCTTGCCGTCCTCCAGGACGACGCGGTAGACCACGTTCGGCGCGGTGGCGATCAGGTCGAGACCGAACTCGCGCTCCAGGCGCTCGCGCACCACGTCCAGGTGGAGCAGGCCGAGGAAGCCGACGCGGAAGCCGAAGCCGAGCGCCGCCGAGGTCTCCGGCTCGTAGACCAGCGCTGCGTCGTTGAGCTGCAGCTTGTCCAGGGCCTCGCGCAGGTCCGGGTAGTCCGAGCCGTCGAGCGGGTACAGGCCCGAGAAGACCATCGGACGCGGGTCCTTGTAGCCGCCGAGGGCCTCGGTCGCGCCGTTGTTCAGGCTGGTGATGGTGTCACCGACCTTGGACTGACGGACGTCCTTCACGCCGGTGATGATGTAGCCCACCTCGCCGACGCCGATGCCGTCGGCCGGGGTCATCTCCGGGGAGGAGACACCGATCTCCAGCAGCTCGTGCGTGGCGCCGGTCGACATCATCCGGATGCGCTCGCGCTTGTTGAGCTGGCCGTCGACCACACGCACGTAGGTGACGACACCGCGGTACGAGTCGTACACGGAGTCGAAGATCATCGCGCGGGCCGGGGCGTCCTTGGGACCGACCGGGGCCGGGACCGTGGCGACGATCTTGTCGAGCAGCACGTCCACGCCGAGACCGGTCTTCGCCGAGACGCGCAGGACGTCCTCCGGCTGGCAGCCGACCAGGTTCGCGAGCTCCTCGGCGAACTTCTCCGGCTGGGCGGCCGGCAGGTCGATCTTGTTCAGGACCGGGACGATCGCCAGGTCCTTCTCCATCGCCAGGTACAGGTTGGCGAGGGTCTGCGCCTCGATGCCCTGGGCGGCGTCCACCAGGAGGACCGTGCCCTCGCACGCGGCGAGCGAACGCGAGACCTCGTAGGTGAAGTCGACGTGCCCGGGGGTGTCGATCATGTTGAGGATGTGGGTCTTGCCCAGGTCCTCACCCGTGTTCGGCGCCCACGGCAGCCGGACCGCCTGGGACTTGATCGTGATGCCGCGCTCACGCTCGATGTCCATGCGGTCGAGGTACTGGGCGCGCATCTGCCGCGAGTCCACCACACCGGTGAGCTGGAGCATCCGGTCGGCAAGGGTCGACTTGCCGTGGTCGATGTGCGCGATGATGCAGAAATTGCGGATCAGCGCCGGGTCGGTACGGCTCGGCTCGGGCACGTGGCTGGGGATCGCGGGCACGCAGTGTCCTGATTCTCGGGTCGCAGTCGGAACGAAGTGTGGGCGTCGGTCTGCGCGAAACCAGATCTGGTCGGGCCTAGTCGGATCTACCGAGTCGGATCTATACGCAGACTCCCATGGTCCCATGAACCGGGGAGTGCGCTCGGTTTGGGCCCGTCGGACGGCAGCTGGTAGCCTGAGCAGCTGTGTCTCGTGTGCCCTCTAGCTCTACGGGACGCAATCCGAAGATCAAATCTCTGAACCTGCAAAGGCTCTTTCGTGGCGAACATCAAGTCCCAGGTCAAGCGCAACAAGACGAACGAGAAGGCTCGCCTTCGCAACAAGGCCGTCAAGTCCTCGCTCAAGACCGCCATCCGCAAGGCCCGTGAGGCCGTCGTCGCCGGTGACGCCGAGAAGGCCACCGTGGCTTCCCGCGCCGCTGCCCGCGCGCTCGACAAGGCCGTCTCGAAGGGTGTCATCCACAAGAACGCCGCCGCCAACAAGAAGTCGGCGCTGGCGATCAAGGTTGCCTCCCTTCAGGGCTGAGCCACTGATGTGATCGCCGGGCCGGGAACCAGCGGGCCCTCTCTCCCGCTCCCGACCGGCACTCCGCGCCGCACACGAAGCGTTCGCCACGCGGGTGCGGTGCAAATCGAGAAGTAACCGAAGGCCCCGGCCGCCACCCTTCCCCAGGGCGGCAGCCGGGGCCTTCGGCATGCCCGCGTCTGCTCAGGAGTGGCAGAGCACGTTGAGGACGACCGTCTCTGCGTCGAGACCGTCGAGAAGGCGGTCGGCCCGCTCCCAGTAGCCCGCCCCCTCCGTGCCCGCGTCCGTCCACGCACCGTCGAGGGTGACCAGGGCGTGGTTGGGCACCGCACCCCGGACGGCCCACATCCGGGCTTCCCCGTGTTCCCCGGCGAAGTACGCGACCGGGTCGTTGACCAGGAACGACATCCCGAAGTGCGGGTCTCCCGCGACCGCCCGCTGGGCCACCTCCTGCACCAGCGGCTGGGCCAGATGATCCTTCCGGGCCTCCTCCGCGGAGTACCCCTCGGGATCGGCTTCGTGGCGGGCGAGGAACTCCGTGAGCGGGCGGGCCGGCGGGTGTTCCGCGCTCAGCCCGGTCCAGGCGTCGAGCAGTGCGTCGTACGAGTGCCCCGCGCGCTGCCGCATGCCGTCGAAGTCGAGCAGGCCCCGGGGCCCGCCGTAGCACTCCAGCGGCCCGAGGGGACCGAGATCAGCCTTCCTGCGCGGCACGGTCGAGGCCGTGACGAGGCGGCGGTCGCCTTCGTACTGGGGCAGCACGAGACAGGCGCCGCCCGCGCGTATCGCCCACCAGTCCCACCGCCCGACCGGATTCAGTTCCCGGCCGAGGTTGAGGTCGTAGGGCGCCAGGGCCGCGGCCACTGCCTTCGGGATCTTCCGGGGCGCAGTCGGCGGCAGGCACACGGTGGCATAGAACTTCGTCATGCCCGGGAGCGTATGACCTGCGGTTTGCCGTCCCGCCAGGGGGTCGGTCCGACCCTGGCGGAGCCTCCCGCCAGGTGGCGGACCTGCCCGGCAATCGTCGGCCTGGCCGCCCACCAGTGGGCCCGCCCGGTAGCCCGCTGATCCAACCGGGCAACCCATGGCCCTGCCCGCTAGCCCGTGGACCCCTACTGGGCAACCGATGGGCCTGCCCTCTGGCATGCGGACCTACCCGCCAACCCCGTGGGCGGGCCCGGCAAGCCCTTGGGCGGGCCCGGCAAGCCCTTGGGCGGGCCCGGCAAGCCCTTGGGCGGGCCCGGCAACGAGTGGGCTTGCCCGCTAGCCCGTGGACAGCCTGGCAACGAGTGGGCCTGCCCGGTAGACCGTGGCCTGCCCGCCGGTGGGCCTGCCCGGCAGCCGGTGGGCCTGCCCGGTAGCCGGTGGGCCTGCCCGGTAGCCCGTGGGCGTGCCCGGCAAGCCCGTGGACCCCCGGTAGCCGGCGGACGTGCCCGGTGACCAGGGGAGCTTCCGGCGGAGGGGATCAGCCGCGCTGGGGGCGGGCCGCGCGGGCCACTGCCACGACCGCCTTCTCCAGTGCGTACTCCGGGTCGTCGCCGCCGCCCTTGACGCCCGCGTCCGCCGCGGCGACCGCGCGCAGCGCGTCCGAAACACCGTCCGCCGACCATCCCCGCATCTGCTGCCGGACCCGGTCGATCTTCCACGGCGGCATGCCGAGGTCCCGCGCGAGGTCCCCGGGACGGGCCCCCCTCGGGGCCGAGGCCAGCTTCCCGATCGCCCGTACCGCCTGGGCCAGCGCGCTGGTGATCAGTACGGGAGCCACCCCGGTGGACAGGGACCAGCGCAGGGCCTCCAGGGCCTCCGCGGCGCGCCCCTCCACCGCCCGGTCGGCGACGGTGAAGCTCGAAGCCTCGGCCCGGCCGGTGTAGTAGCGGCCGACCACGGCCTCGTCGATCGTGCCCTCGACGTCCGCGCACAGCTGCGCCGCCGCGCTCGCCAGCTCCCGCAGGTCGCTGCCGATCGCGTCGACCAGCGTCTGGCAGGCCTCGGGCGTGGCCGAACGGCCCAGCGTCCGGAACTCTCCCCGTACGAACGCCAGCCGGTCCGCCGGCTTCGTCATCTTCGGGCAGGCGACCTCACGGGCGCCCGCCTTGCGCGCGGCGTCGAGCAGGCCCTTGCCCTTGACGCCGCCCGCGTGCAGCAGGACGAGGGAGATCTCCTCGAAGGTCGCACCGAGGTACGCCTTGACCTCCTTGACCGTGTCGGCCGAGAGGTCCTGCGCATTGCGCACGATCAGCACCTTGCGCTCCGAGAAGAGCGAGGGGCTGGTCAACTCGGCCAGGGTGCCGGGCTGGAGCTGCTCGGAGGCGAGGTCGCGCACGTCGGTGTCGGCATCGGCGGCTCGCGCCGCCGTCACGACCTCCCGCACGGCGCGGTCGAGCAGCAGGTCCTCCTGCCCCACCGCGAGGGTGATCGGGGCGAGCGGATCGTCGGTGGAATTCTTCCTGGTGGCCATCGCCTCCAGCATCCCACGCCGCACTGACAGACCCTCGCGGCCCGGCCCACCCCGAGACCCGTCCGCGGGCCGTCCGCGGGCCCGTCCGCGGGCCCCTCCGCGGGCCCCTTCCGCGGCCCGTCCCCCGGACCTTCCCCCGGGCCCCTTCCGCGGCCCCCTCGCCCGTACCGGAGAATGTCCGGGTGAACGTGCGACATGTACTGGTCCTGCCCGACCGCGACTCCGCCGAGGAGGTGGCGCGCGAGGTCGTCGACCGCTTCGGCCTCCCGGAGGAACCGCAGCTGGTCCGCGACGCCCTCGCCGGCGAGGACGACGCCGAGGACGCCCAGTGGCTGGTGGTCGTCGAGGACCCGCGCGAACGGCTGGACACCGCGGGCCTGGACGAGCTCGCCGCCGAGTACGACGGCTGGCTCGAAGCCCCGTAGCGGCCGGACCGCACCCCCTCAGGCCTTGTGCACGACCTGCATGTCCAGGGTCACTTCCACGTTCGAACCGATCGCCGCGATCCCCTGCGCCAGCATCGACTGCCAGTTCAGCGTGAAGTCCTCGCGGTTCAGTTCGGCCGTCGCCCGGCAGGCCGCCCTCGGCTCGCCCTCCAGGCCCGCGCCCAGGCCCAGGTACCGGGTGTCCAGGGTGACGGACCGGCTGACCCCGTGGAGGGTGAGGGCGCCCGTCACGGTCCAGTGACTGCCGCTGCGGTGGATGAACCGCTCGCTGTAGAACTCCACCGTCGGGTGGCGGGCCGCGTCCAGGAAGTCCGCGGAGCGCAGGTGGTCGTCCCGCATCCGCAGCCCGGTGTCGATGCTCGCCGCGTCGATGATCACGCGCATGGAGGAGTCCTCCATCCGGTCGGCTATCCGCACCGCGCCGGCGAAGGTGTTGAACCGTCCGTTGATGCGGGCGAAGCCGATGTGCCGGGCCGAGAACCCGATCGTCGAATGCCCCGGGTCCAGCTCCCAGTGGCCCGGCTGCGGCAGCAGCGGCGGATCCACCGCGTCCAGGACGATCTCCCCGGTGCCCGGCTGCGCCGGGTCCCCCACCAGCGTCGCCCCGTGGAAGGGCGCGTAGCCCTCGGCCGTGACGGCGAGCCGGTACTCGCCCGCCGGCACCGCCGCCGTGAACCCGCCGTACGGGTCGGTCTCCCCGCTGACGATCCGCCGGCCTATCGGGTCGGTCACCTCGAACGTGGCCTGCCGAACCGGCTGGTGGACCGTGTCGAGCACCCGGCAGCTGAGCAGCCGCGCGGTATGAGGAAGCGTCAGTGTCGCGGATGTCTGGGGACTGGCGCTTCCCGCCGTCTCCATCCCCCGTCTGCGACTGAACATGGTTTATGCACCCCCGTGCTGTGTGGACTTGGACCGCTCTGGCGAAAACGCATTCGATCATGCTGCCGGGTTGTGGGCAAACGGAGTGGTCACTCCTGGTATGCCCGTGCCGGATCCGTCGCCGGATGGCCGGGAACGCCCGCAGTCGCGGGCCGCTGCCGGTGACGGCGACCGAACCGTCCTCGTCCGTGCGCAGCACGGCCGCGCCCGACTCCCGCAGCCGGGCGAGCGTACCCGCCGCGGGATGCCCGTACCTGTTCCCGGCGCCCACCGGGACGATCGCCAGGCGCGGCCGGATCCGCTCGTACAGTCCGGGGTCCTGATGGGCGCTGCCGTGGTGGGCGACCTTGAGGACGTCGACCGGCCCCAGTTCCGGATGGTTCCTCAGCAGGGCCTGCTGGGAGGCCGGTTCGAGGTCGCCCAGCAGGAGCAGGGTAAGGCCCGCGCCGCGCACCAGCAGGGCCACGCTCGCGTCGTTGGGACCCTCCGGCGGAGCGCCCCCGGCCGGCGGCCACAGCACCTGCCACTCCAGCGGTCCGGCCCGGCGCCGCTCCCCCTCCACGGCACGAACGAGGGGGATTCCGGCGGCCGCCGCGGACCGCCGTACGAACGCGGCCTGCCCGGGCGGTTCTTCCAGTCCGGTGACTTGCACCACACCCACCGAGCGGCCCCTGAGCACCCCGGTCAACCCGCCCACGTGGTCGGCGTGGAAGTGCGTCAGCAGGAGCAGCGGCACCCGGTTCACGCCCAGCTCCCTCAGGCAGGCGTCCACCGGCCCCGGCTCGGGGCCCGCGTCCACCACCACGGCCGTCCCCGGGCCGGCCGCGAGCACGGCGGCGTCCCCCTGGCCCACCGCTTCCCTGTCAAGTCTGTGTGTGTTGCCTGAGCCTCTCTGGCACTCCTCGTTCTGTTGGTGCCTTGGCGACTCTGCGTAGGGGAAGAGGAAGGCTCATTGCAGACGACCAAGACCTGCCTGGGCGCCTGGGCCACTCGTTGCTGATTCTCAGGACAGGTGCCATCCCGGCGTTCACTCAACGAGGGACTGCCAAGGAGTGCGCCTCTTTGGGTCCCGTCAGTCCCGTCAGCCTGATCTAGCAGTTCGGGTTCAGAGGATCAGGGCTGGCTTCGCGCCAGTGATTGGGGCCCAGGGTGCCCCGGACGTCGATGAACCTGCGGTCGGTCGCGCGGGTGGCTTCGGTCAACGATCCAGAGTCAGGAGCCACCAGCCGAGTCGGCGCTCGGCCGTCCCAGGGATGATCTGTTCGAAGCCGGCCCGGTTGAGCATCTTCTGGCTGGGGATGTTGCGCCGGTCGACTCGCGCGAACACGGCAACCGACTCGTGGTCGGGTTCTCGCTCGAGGATGTCGTAGAGGGCGTCGAGGAGAACCTCGTCGGCGAACTTGCCGCCCTGGTTCCGGTATCGGTCCGCGATCCCGAGCATCAACAGGTAGCGGCAGGCCGTGTCCGGAGGGACCCGGAGATCGGGGTGCTGTGAGGCGGGGCGGGAGTGTGTGTAGGCGGCAGCGATGCCTGAGGCGTCTTCGGCGATGCGAAAGCGCTGGTCCCAGCGACGAGACGCGCCCGTGTCGGCCAAGGCTTCAGCGCGGAAGTAGGCCTGGACCTCGTGTTCCCAGGACGGAGGCCGTCCCTTGGGAGGAACCCCTTGGGCGCAGGTGAAAGCGTGGAGCTTCCGGCGATCGAGTTTGCCTGGAGCACGCCAGGTCACATTGCTCACGGTCGCGGGGGCAGCTTCCGTCGCGGGCCGTCCTCAGCCCGCAGGCTCTCGCTCAGCTTCTTGGCTTCGGCCCGGGTCATCGGGGCCTTGAGGAGGTCAATCAGGGGCTTCTTGAGCTTTGCTCGCCCCTGCTTCGCCTTGGGCTTCTTGAGTGGTGAGCCCGCAGCTCCGCCCCGGGTGCTCTTCACCTCCAGAGAGGCGGTTCGGTTCCCATCCAGGTTCAGGACCAGTGTCTGGTCGCCGATCTTGTCAACAATGGTGTAGACCACTGTCGGCTGGACGGCTCCGCCCTTGTGCCCGAAGAGGCCCTTGAGCGGGGCAGCGCTCGAGCGGTTCACGCGTCGGCGGAACTCTCCAAGCAGTGCGGGCGGGAGGTCGCCCTTCTTCGCCTTACCGGTATGCATGACTATTTCCGACCCGTCGCGGCTCGCGGCGGCATCGTCTTCTCCGCGGCTCGTTCGGCTCGGGCGGGGGGTCATGGGACCAGACTACCGAGGCTGCAGCGCGTTGGTGAGGGGACGTATGTGCTCTGTTCTGATGTTCATCGGCCTCAAGGCAACGGTGAATCTCATCCGCAACGGCGTGCGCTCACACTCTCGCCCCCGGCGTGCAGGCCGGGGGCGAGACCTTTTCGCGGCGATGCGGGAAGTCAGGGGCGGCCGAGGCCCCGGGTGGTCCAGCCGGCTTCGCGCCACTGGTCGGTGTTGAGGGTGCCGCGGGCGTCGATGACCTTGGGGCTGGTGGTGCGGGTGGCGAGCCGCTTGGGGTCGATGGTCGAGTACTGGTGCCACTCGGTCAGGTGCAGCAGCAGGTCCGCGTCGTCAATGGCGGCGATGGGGTCTTCGACGTAGTCGAGTTCGGGGTGGAGCTTGCGGGCGTTGTCGAGGGCCTTGGGGTCGGTGATGGTGACGGTGGCGCCGAGGTCGTGGAGAGCCTGGGCGACGGCGAGTGCGGGCGAGTCGCGGATGTCGTCGGTCTCGGGCTTGAAGGCGGCGCCCCAGACGGTGATCCGCTTCCCGCTCAGGTCGCCTCCGAGTTCCTCGCGGGCGAGGTCGATGACGCGCTCGCGGCGGCGGCCGTTGACCGCGGCGGCTTCGCGGAGCATGCCGACGGCCTGCCCGGCGTCGAGTTCGTCGGCGCGGGTGATGAAGCCGGCGAGGTCCTTGGGGAGGCAGCCGCCGCCGAAGCCGAGGCCGGGCCGCATGCCGTGGCGGCCGATGCGGTGGTCGTGGCCGAGGATGTCGGCGAGCTCGGCGACGTTGGCGCCGGAGGCTTCGCAGACCTCGGCCATCGCGTTGACGAAGGAGATCTTCGTGGCGAGGAAGGAGTTCGCGGCGCCCTTGGCGAGCTCGGCGGTGGCCCAGTCCGTCACGATCGTCGGCGTCCCCGACTCGATGATCTTCGCGAACGCCTGCCGCAGGACAGTCTCGGCCCAGGAGTGGTCGCGGTTGAAGCCGAGGACGAGCCGGTCGGGGCGGAGGGTGTCGTCGACTGCGAAGGATTCGCGGAGGAACTCGGGGTTCCAGGCGACCTCGATGAGGTCGCCTGCGGGGGCGTACTCGCGCAGGATCTCGGAGACCTGGGGTGCGGTGCCGACCGGGACGGTGGACTTGACCGCGATGACTGCCGGTCGGGTCAGGCCGGGGGCGAGGCGGCGGGCGGCGTCGAAGAGGTGGGTGAGGTCGTAGGCGTCGGTGCCGGGCTGGTTCGGGGTGCCGACCCCGATGAAGTGCAGGTCGGCGAAGTCGGCGGCCTCGCCGTAGGAGGCGGTGAAGCGGAGCCGGCCCGTCGCGGTGTGCTTGGCGAGGAGGTCGTCGAGGTCGCGTTCGAAGAACGGGGCCTTGCCGGAGTTGAGGGTGTGGACCTTGTCGATGTCGGAGTCCATGCCGAGGACTTCGTGGCCGAGCTCGGCCATGCAGGCGGCATGGGTGGCGCCGAGGTAGCCGCATCCGATGACGGTCATCTTCATGAGCGGGGTGTCCCTTCGGGTGGGGCCGCCGCTGGCGGCCCCACCCTTGCCCCGTCCGGAAGGGCGGGGTGATCAGGAGGGCCGGGCGGCCAGGTGGCGGTGGATCCCGGCCCGGATGTAGGGCGGGATCGTGAGGATGTCGAGGTGCTCGGGGGCGAAGAACTGGAGCTTGATGCCCTCGGCGAGGGGGAGGCGGGTCTCGTCGCCGTCCCAGGCGCCTGCGAAGAAGGTGATGATCTGCCCGGAGCCGTGCTGGTCGCATGTCTCGAACAGCTCGGTCAGGTTCCCGGCGGTCAGCCCGGCTTCTTCGTCGAGTTCGCGGACGATCGCGGCAGCCGGGCTCTCGCCGGGGTCGCAGCCGCCTCCCAGAAGGCTCCAGTGATCGGGCCAGGCGATGGTGGGGAGGTCGTCGCGGAGGTGGAGGAGGAGTTCGCCGCGGCGGTTAGTGATGATCGCGACGGCTCCGCGGGCGGCGGCCGGCTCCTCGGTGGCAGATGTCTCGAAGTGCATCCCCTCACCGTAGTAACCGAGTTGAGGATCATGCAGCGGCCCTCACCGTCTGGTCCGAAAACCAGGCGGCTGCCATGAGGGCCTGCATGCGCGTGCGGTCGAAGCGTCCGCCAGGCTGCAAACCCCCCTCGAGGAGGGGACGGAACGCGGTCGGGGCATCGGGGAGGGCCATGCGGATCTGGGTGTCGGCCCAGGTGGAGAGGTTGCCGTTGAGCCAGGAGGGGACCGGGGAGGCGAAGCCGAGCTTGTCGCGGCTGTCCCAGACCTCCTTCGGCAGGCCGAGGGCCTTCGCGGCGTCCCGCAGGATCCGCTTGCCCTGGGCCGGGTCGGTGATCTTGTGCTCGACGGGCAGCCGGTAGGAGAACTCGACGAGGTCGCGGGCGAGGTAGGGGGATCGGCGTTCGAGCGCGTAGGCGGAGGCGAGTTTGTCGCTGGTCATCACCAGCGGCCTCCAGGCCGTCGCCAGGTCCGCGAGGGTCAGGCCGCGGGCCAGGTCCCCGCCCGCGCGGGCCATCGCGTCGGCCACGAGCTCACGGAGCCGGCCGTCCGGGTCGGGGCCGCGAAGGATCAGCCGGGTGACGGCCTCCGCCGGGTCCAGGGGTTCGCCGGCAGTGTGCATGAGCTTGGCGGCCAGCGGCCGGTATGCCTCCAGCCCGGCGCCGAGGACAGCCTCGGCGCCGAACAAGACGAGGGCCTGGCGGACGTAGCCCATCAGGAACTCGTCCGGCCCCAGCCCGCCGATCGCGACCCGCAGGCCGAGGTCGGAGATCTTCCGGTAGGCCATGTGCTCCGAGAAGGTGCTGGCGTTGCCCATGGGGTAGTCCAGGGCCCGCATCATGTGCGGCAGCGCGGTGGTGAAGTCGACGTGGTCGGGCTCGACCACCACCAGCTCGGCCTTGATGTCCCGGGCGATGATCGCGGCCGTGGAGGACTCGTCGAGCCGGTCCTGGCCCGGGTAGCGAACGGTGACGCAGACCGGCGGCCGCATCAGGTAGGCCAGCACCGCCGAGTCCAGCCCGCCCGAGAGCAGGAGGGCGAAGTCGCAGGCCGGAGACCTGAGCGGGATCTGGTCCGCGAGGATCGTGGAGAACTTCGCGAGGGCCTCTTTGTAGGTGCCGGTGAACGGGGCCCTGTCCTCCAGGTGCCACCAGGTCATCTGGTCGATCGAGCCGGTGGTGACGTCGAAGGACAGCAGCGTGGCCGGCGCCAGCAGCTGGATCCCCTGGAACGGCGT
The DNA here is from genome assembly GCF_042722885.1 of Streptomyces sp. NPDC058401. Lineage (NCBI taxonomy): Bacteria > Bacillati > Actinomycetota > Actinomycetes > Kitasatosporales > Streptomycetaceae > Streptomyces > Streptomyces sp. NPDC058401. The sequence continues at coordinate 2,394 of NZ_JBHXKA010000118.1, read as the reverse complement.
GTCGACCCCGGTCGGCGTCTCGATCGCGGTGACCTCCGGCCGTAAGACCAGCGGCGCCGCCCCGTAGCCAGTCAGCGTGGTCACCTCGGAGGCGAACGCGAGCCGGCCCCCGTCCAGGCGCCAGTAGAGCGGCTTCTCGCCCAGCCGGTCGCGGGCCAGGAACAGCTTCGCGACCCGCGGGTCATAGACGGCCAAGGCGAACATGCCGTCCAGACCGTCCAGGCAGGACGGGCCGATCTTCGCCCAGGCCCGCAGCAGGAAGTGAGCATCCGACTCCCTCTCGCGGACCTCGATGCCCCAGGCGGCCGCCTGGGACCGCCAGTTGTAGATCTCGCCGTTGAAGGCCAGCACCAGCCCGGTGTCCCGGTCCAGGTAGGGGCCAGGCATGGCCTGCGGATCCACAATCAGCAGCGTGTTCATGGCCAACACCGCCCGGCCGTCGGTGCTGGCGGTGTGCATGGTGCCGTCCGGGCCGCGGTAGTGCTGCGAGGCACCCATCGCGGCGACGGTCTTCTCGTGCCGGATGGCATCGCCTCCGGCCAGTCCTGCGATTCCGCACATCTGGTTCACCCCCGAGCGTGAAGTCGTGGTGCCTGGCGGTGGCCACCACCGGGAGCCCTTCCTGGCGTCCCGGCGGTGGCCTGAGCCCTCATCACAGCGGCCGGGGGATCAGGCTGGGAGGGCTCGCAGGGGGGCTCACAACTCGCGAACCAGGTTCACCCAGGGTCCGCAGGGCAATACCCTCAGTGCCTCACGGTGCGGGAAGGGCGTACGACTTTCCGTGCCCAGCCGGAATCGGTACGACTGAAAATGCTCCAGTCGCCGCAGATCCGGCCCCATAGCGTTTCCTCGTCAGCAGCCATGTTGCTGACCTGGTGGAAAAGGGGACTGAAGGTGGCGTCGACCAGCCGTCGGAAGCGTCCGCCGAACGCGGACCTCGCCCGGCTCATCGAGACCTGCGGCGCGAGCCACAAGTCCCTGGCCCTGCGGGTCAACCAGCTCGCCAAGAACGCCGGGATGGAGACGGACTACTCGCATACGTCCATCGCGAACTGGTGCCAGCGGGGCATGATCCCCAAGTGGCCTGTTCCCACCTTCCTCGCCCAGGCGATCGGGGAACGGCTGGGACGCCCGGTGGCACTTGGTGAAATCGGTATGGGCGAGGCTGAGACACCGGATACGGGTGTGGGGTTGGATTTCCCCAGGGACCGTGCAGAGGCGGTCCGTGTGGCCACCTCGTTCTGGAGCTTCGTGAACCGCCGCGACTTCCTGGCCGGATCCGGCTTCGCCGTATCCGCGTTTACCACCCCCGTGACCCGCTGGCTGGTCACCCCCGCCGACGACGGCGCCGACCACAATGGCGGCAAGCAGGTCGGCCGCGCCGACCTCGACGAACTCCGCGACGCAGCCGATGAGGCCCGCCGCTGGGACTCCAAATACGGCGGCGGGAACTGGAAAGCCAACTCCGTCACCGTCTGCCTCCAGGAACGGGCCGCCCCGCTTCTTCGGGGATCCTTCACCGACGATGTCGGCCGCGACCTGTTCTCCGTCACCTCCGAGCTCTCCCGCCTGGCCGGCTGGACCGCCTTCGACGTCGGCCAGCACGACGTCGCCCAACGGCACTTCATCCAGGCCCTCCGCCTCGCCCGTGCGGGCGGGGACGTCCAGCTCGGCTGCTACGTCTTAACGACCATGGCGATGCAGTCTCTGCTGCGGGGCTTTCCCTCCGAGGCCGTCGATATGGCCCAGGGCGCCTTCGAACGAGCGAAGGGCCAGGCCGCCCCGCGCATCCTGGCGTTCACCAAGCTCATCGAAGCCCGCGCTCACGCCCGTGAGAACAGCGCCAGAGCTGCCTCGCGGGCCCTGGCCGCCTCCGAAGACCTCATCAGCCAGGCCGACCAGACCGCTGGGGATGAGCCGGCCTGGATCGACTTCTATCACCATGCCCGCCTGTCCGCGGATGCCGCCGAAGTCTTCCGGGACCTGAAGAACCCCAAGGCATCGCTGGCCTGGAACCAGCGGGCCGCCGCGATGCCATCGGGGGTGTTCACCCGTTCCGTCGGGATGCGGCTCGCGATCGTGGGGACCGCCCACCTCCAGGCCCGCCAGCTCGACCAGGGTCTCGAGCTGGGCCACCGCTCCGTAGACATCCTCGCCCGCGTCCAGTCCAGCCGGGCCAAGGACTACGTCCGCGAGTTCAACACCGCCCTCGCCCCCTGGCGCCGCGAGCCGGCCGTCCGCGAGTTCATCCACCGCACCCGCACCGAACTCAGCATCGCCGTTTAATACTGTGACCGAGAATGCCTGCGGGGATGCCCGTTAGCACCAGTTGAAAAGTGGGCTATCCAACCAACGTGGGGCGGGGGATGGCGAACCCGGGTCCGGGTTCGCCAT
>NZ_JBHXKA010000117.1:0-25312 GCF_042722885.1 Streptomyces sp. NPDC058401 | reverse complement strand
CCGGCTCCGCCGGGGCTGAGGGCGTGCCCGGCGACGGTGTCGCAGCGAGCGGTCTCGCCGGCACCCCTGAGGCGGCCGCCGTTCTTGCCGCCGAGGGCGGCCCCAGGCCGGCCGGCCCGGAGGCCGGGCTCTCCGGCGGAGTCGAGGGTGTGCTCGGTGCCGTAGGCGACGGTGGGGGCGAGCTTGCTCGCAGTTTTGGGGTGGGCGGGCGGGAGACGTCCCCCGGCGCCGCGGGCGGCCCCGGCTCCGGCTCCGCCGATGCCCCCGCCACGGGCGGCCCTGGCTCCGGCTCCGCCGATGCCCCCGCCGCGGCGCCGGGCACGCTCCTCGACGGAGTCGGGGCCGCTGCCGGCGCCGCAGACGGCACCGACCGGTCCGGCGGCGGGGCCGGCCCCGGATCCGGCGAGCTCGCCGCAGGCGAAGCGTGGATCGGGGTCGAGGCCGCGCTCGTGCTGCTGTCCTCGCCGCTCGGCGGGATGGACGCCGCCGACCTGCGCCGCCTCGGCCGCGCGCTGCGCGACGAGGAGCGGGCCGCGGGGATCAAGACCCCCGCGCCCTCCGACGTCCTCCTCGCCAGAGCCCTCGCGGAGCCCGAGCGGCTCGTCGCCCACGACCCCGCCTACGCCCGCGGAGCGCAACGCCTCGGCCTGCTGCTGCGCAAGGCCCGCGAGCTGCTGATCGGCGGCGGCACCGCCGAGGAGGTCCTGTGGACCCTCTGGGACGGCACCCCCTGGCCACAGCGCCTCGAACGCAGCGCCCGCCGCGGCGGCCCCGCCGGCCGCAACGCCGACCGCGACCTCGACGCCGTCTGCGCGCTCTTCGAAACCGCCGCCCGCGCGGAGGAACGTACCGGCGGCCGCGGCGCCCTCAACTTCCTCGAACAGCTCGAAGCCGAGGACATCGCCGGAGACACCCTCACCCCCCGCGCCGTCCGCCGCGACGCCGTCCGCCTCATGACCGCGCACCGTTCCAAGGGCCTGGAGTGGGGACTCGTCGTCGTCGCGGGCGTCCAGGAAGGGCTCTGGCCCGACCTGCGCCGCCGCGGCTCCCTCCTGGAAGCCGACCGCATCGGCCGCGACGGCCTCGCCGAGCCCCTCACCCCCGGCGCGCTCCTCGCCGAGGAGCGCCGCCTCTTCTACGTCGCAGCCACCCGCGCCCGCGACCGCCTCGTCGTCACCGCCGTCAAGGCCCCCGCCGAGGACGGCGACCAGCCCTCCCGCCTCCTCACCGAGCTCGGGGTCCCCGTCAAGGACGTCACCGGCCGCCCCCGCCGCCCCCTCGCCGTCCCCGCGCTCGTCGCGGAACTCCGCGCCACCACCGTCGACCCCGACGCCTCGCCCGCCCTGCGCGACGCCGCCGCCCGCCGCCTCGCCCGGCTCGCCGTGCTCACCGACGACGAGGACCGCCCGCTGGTCCCCGCCGCGCACCCGCAGCGCTGGTGGGGGCTGTACGAGCCCACCCGCAGCAGCGTCCCGCTCCGCGACCGCGACCACCCGGTCGCCCTGTCCGGCTCCGCCCTGGAGCAGCTCGCCAACACCTGTTCCCTCCAGTGGTTCCTGGGCCGCGAGGTCAAGGCCGACGCCCCCTCCACCGCCGCCCAGGGCTTCGGCAACGTCGTCCACGTCCTCGCCGACGAGGTCGCCTCCGGCCGCACCCCCGCCGACCTCGCCGTCCTCATGGAACGCCTCGACTCCGTCTGGGACTCGCTCGCCTTCGACGCCCCCTGGAAGTCCCGCCAGGAGAAGGACAACGCCCGCGCCGCCCTGGAGCGCTTCCTGCGCTGGCACACCACCGACCGCGGGGGCCGGGAGACCGTGGCCACCGAGCACGACTTCGACGTCACCCTCGAAGCGGGGGAGTACGCCGTCCGGGTGCGCGGCTCCATGGACCGGGTCGAAGCGGACCCGCAGGGCCGCGCGTACGTCGTCGACTTCAAGACCGGCAAGGCCGCGCCGACCGCCAAGGAGGTCGAACGCCACCCGCAGCTCGCCGTGTACCAGCTCGCCGTGCGCGAGGGCGCCGTCGACGAGGTCTTCGAAGGCCTGCGCCCCACGCCGGGCGGCGCCGAACTCGTCCAGCTGCGCCAGGGCGCCGCCCAGCGCGAGGGCGGCGACACGGTGCCCAAGATCCAGGCGCAGCAGGCCCTGGAGGGGGGCGCCCCCGGCGCCTGGGTCGGCGACCTGCTCGCCACCGCCGCCGGCCGGGTCCTCGACGAGCGCTTCGCCCCCGTCCTCGGCAAGCACTGCGACCACTGCTCCTTCCGCGCCTCGTGCAGCGCCCGCCCGGAGGGCCGCCAGACGGTGGAGTAACCCGCGCGGCCCACGCCGCACCGGCGCGGCGAGCACCCGGTCGCGCCGGTCCGGCGGGGTTCCCCGGGCTCCGCCCGGCCCCGGGCGCGCCGGTGTGCCGGGGTTCCCCGGGTTCCGCCCGGCACCCGGGGACGCCGGGGCTCTGCGGGCTCCGCCCGGCACCCGGGCCACCCGGGCGCGCCAGTGCGACGGGCTCCGGCGGGTGCCCCGGGCCGCACGGTCCCGATCACGCGTCCCGCGGCCGTCCCGCGGCGCGGCCCCCTTCAGCCCGTCCGGCGTTTGAGGAACGGGGTCCGGGCGGAGCCCAGGGAACGGTGGAAGGGCGGGTAGGCCGTCTCTTTCGGATCTTGCCGGGCCCGCGACGCCTGGCACCGCACCTGGCCGTGCTGCCGGGGCATTCGAGTACGTCCAGTACGCGGACGCCCCGACAGCACGGCCAGGCACGGCACCAGACGCCGCGGGCTCGGCCGACAAGATCCGAAAGAGACGGCCTGGGGGAATCCGCCCCGCAGGGCCGCCCCGCCCTGCACGGCCGGTGCCACCACCCAAGCTCCCCGCCCAGCCGGGGACCCGCGCTGGGGTGGGCCGCCCCGACCCGGGTACCACCCCGGCCCGGCGGGACCCGCCTGCTCCGGGTGGGCGGGACTGTCAGAGAGGGCGGCTAGCCTTTTCAGGTGTCCGCGCGTCCGTCAGCCCCCCAGGGCCCCGTGCCCCAGGGCCCCGTGCCCCAGGGCCCACAGGTCCTGACCGATCCCGAGCAGCTCAAGGAGCTCCTGGGGATCCCCTTCACGCCCGAACAGATGGCCTGCGTCACGGCCCCGCCCGCCCCGCAGGTCATCGTGGCCGGCGCCGGCTCCGGCAAGACCACCGTCATGGCCGCCCGCGTGGTCTGGCTGGTCGGCACCGGCGCGGTCGCGCCCGAGCAGGTCCTGGGCCTGACCTTCACCAACAAGGCCGCCGGCGAGCTCGCCGAGCGCGTACGGACCGCCCTCGCGAGGGCCGGGATCAGCGACCCCGACCCCTCCCCGGCCGAGGCCGACTCCGCGGGCGGGGAGCCGCGCATCTCCACGTACCACGCCTTCGCCGGACAGCTCCTCAAGGACCACGGCCTGCGCATCGGCCTGGAACCCAGCGCCCGGCTGCTCGCCGACGCCACCCGCTTCCAGCTCGCCGCCCGCGTGCTCCGCGAGGCCCCGGGCCCGTACCCCGCCCTGACCAAATCCGTCCCCGACCTGGTCAGCGACCTGCTCGCGCTCGACGGCGAGCTCTCCGAGCACCTCGTACCCCCCGAGCGGCTGCGCGCGTACGACACGGAGCTCCTCTCCGTGCTCGCGGACGTGAAGCTGAGCAACGAAGACCTGCGCAAGGTCCCCGAAGCGGTCCGCGGCCGCCTCGAACTCCTCGAGCTGGTCTCCCGCTACCGCGCCGCCAAACGCTCCCGCGACCTCCTCGACTTCGGCGACCAGATAGCCCTCTCCGCACGGCTCGCCACCACCCGCCCCGAGGTCGGAGTCCTGCTGCGCGAGGAGTTCCGCGTGGTCCTGCTCGACGAGTACCAGGACACCTCGGTCGCCCAGAGGCTGCTGCTCTCCGGGCTGTTCGGCGGGGGCACCGGGCACGCGGTGACCGCCGTCGGCGACCCCTGCCAGGCCATCTACGGCTGGCGCGGCGCCTCCGTGGCCAACCTCGACGACTTCCCCGAGCACTTCCCCTACGCCGACGGCAGCCCCGCCACCCGCTTCTCCCTCAGCGAGAACCGGCGCAGCGGCGGCCGCCTCCTGGACCTGGCCAACGAGCTCGCCGCCCCGCTGCGCGCCATGCACGAGGGGGTCGAGGCCCTGCGCCCAGCCCCGGGCGCGGAGCGCGACGGCTCCGTCCGGTGCGCCCTGCTGGAGACCCACGCGCAGGAGCTCGACTGGATCGGCGACTCCATCGCCCACCTGGTCCGTACCGGTACGGAGCCGCGCGAGATCGCCGTACTGTGCCGCTCGGGCGGCGACTTCGCACGGATCCAGGCGGTCCTGGTCGAACGCGACGTGCCCGTCGAAGTCGTCGGCCTGTCCGGCCTCCTCCACCTCCCCGAAGTCGCGGACCTCGTCGCCGTCTGCGAGGTCCTCCAAGACCCGGGCGCCAACGCCGCGCTCGTCCGGCTGCTCATCGGGCCGCGCTGGCGGATCGGCGCCCGCGACCTGGCCCTGCTGGGCCGCCGCGCCCGCACCCTGATCTCCCGCTCGCCCTCCTCCGACGGGGACGACGACCGCCTCGCGGCGGCGGTGGAGGGCGTGGACCCGGCGGAGATCGTGTCGCTGGCCGACGCCCTCGAAACCTTCCTGGACGGCGCGGGCCAGTCCGCCCCCGACCAGCTGCCCTTCTCCGCGGCGGCCCGGGTCCGCTTCGCGCACCTCGCCCAGGAACTGCGCGACCTGCGGCGTTCCCTCTCCGACCCGCTGATGGACGTCCTGCACCGGGTCCTGGCGACGACCGGCCTCGACGTGGAGCTGGCCTCGTCCCCGCACGCGCTGGCGGCCCGCCGCCGGGAGACCCTGTCGAGCTTCATGGACGTGGCGGCCGGCTTCGCCTCCCTGGACGGCGAGGCCTCCCTCCTCGCCTTCCTCGGCTTCCTGCGCACGGCGGCCCAGTACGAGAAGGGCCTGGACCACGCACTCCCCGGCGGCGAGAACACGGTCAAGGTCCTGACGGCCCACAAGTCCAAGGGCCTGGAATGGGACGTGGTGGTGGTCCCCGACCTCTCCGAAGGCTCGTTCCCCAAGAACAAGGCCCCGGAGGCCTGGACCTCGTACGCGAAGGTCCTCCCGTACGCCCTGCGCGGGGACGCGCCGACCCTCCCGCCCACCCCGGAATGGACCTCGCCGGGCCTGCGCGCCTTCAAGTCGGCCCTCAAGTCCCACAAGGCCGTCGAGGAACTCCGCCTCGGCTACGTCACCTTCACCCGCCCGCGCTCCCTCCTCCTGGCCTCCGGCCACTGGTGGGGCCCGACGCAGAAGAAGCCGCGCGGCCCGTCCTCCTTCCTGACCGCCCTGTACGAACACTGCGCCGCGGGCCACGGCGAGATCGAAGCCTGGGCCGACACCCCGTCCCCGGATGCCGAAAACCCTGCCCTCTCCACGGACACCACCCCGGACCACTCCTGGCCCCTCCCCCTGGACCCCGCCTCCCTCACCCTCCGCCGCGAAGCCGCCACCCTGGTCGAGTCCTACCTCCACCCCCCGCGCCAAACCCACACACCACCCCCGCCCCACCCCACCCCCCCGCCCCAGGACCCCTACCTCTGGCCCCCCCACTGCGAAGACCCCACCTACGACGAAGAACCCCCATACCCGGACCCGACGCCCACCCCGCGGCCGACAGGCCCGGCCGGGCCCGCCGCCGCAGGCGGAAGCCCGCAGGGGGGCCGGGGCGCAGCCCCGGTTTCGGGAAGGGGCGGGGCGGGGGAAGAAGAAGCCCCCCCGACCCCGGACGACCTGTGGCCCGAGGACGGGACCGGTGACGGCGACTGGGCCGCGGCCCACCCCCGCCCGCGCCCCGCCGCGCCCGGAGGCGACCCGGGCCTGTGGCCCGAGTTCGAGGATGAGGACGGCGACGGCGCCCGGGCCGAGTCCACCCCCCGCCCGCGCCCCACCGCGCCCGGTGGCGACCAAGACCTGTGGCCCGAGTTCGGGGATGAGGACGGGGGTAGCGCCCGGGCCGAGCCCACCCCCCGCCCGCGCCTCGCCGCGCCCGAGGGCGACCCGGACCTATGGCCCGAGGACGACCCCGCAGCCCCGGCCAGCCGGCAGACGCCCCGCCTCACCCCCGAGGACGCACGCGCCATCGCCTCCTGGGACCGTGACCTCGACGCCCTGGAGGGCGAGCTCCGCCGTGCCCGCGAGGCGGTCCGCGACGTGGAGCTCCCGTCCGCGCTCTCCGCCAGCCAGCTGCTCCGCCTCGCCTCCGACGAGCAGGGCTTCGTACGCGACCTCGCCCGTCCCATGCCCAAGCCCCCGCAGCCCGCCGCCCGCCAGGGCACCCGGTTCCACGCCTGGGTCGAGTCCCGCTTCGAGGAGCTCCCGCTGCCCCACCTCGACGTCCTCGACCCGCTCACCGACCTTCCCGGGGCGGCCGCGGGGGACGCCTCGGACCAGGACATCGCCGACGAGGCCGACCTCGACTCCCTCAAGGCGGCCTTCGACCGGAGCCCGTACGCCGACCGGACCCCGTACCGCATGGAGGCCCCGGTCCAGCTGACCCTCGCCGGCCGGGTGATCCGCGGCCGGATCGACGCCGTCTACCGCATCCCGGACGCGGACGGCGGCGGCTACGAGATCGTCGACTGGAAGACCGGCCGCACCACCGAGGCCGACCCCCTCCAGCTGGCCGTCTACCGCCTGGCCTGGGCCGAAGCCACGAACACCCCTCTCGCCCAGGTCACGGCCGTGTTCCTGCACGTCCGCAGCGGCCGCGTCATCCGCCCCCGCAACCTCCCCGACCGGGCGCGTCTTGAGCAGATCCTCCAAGGCAAAACGGACACGGAAGGTGACCGTCGAACAGACGGCTAGGCTCGTGGGCATGAGCGACACCCCGGCGGACAGCGTCGTCCGCACGTACATCGACACACACCGCGCGGCCTTCCTCGACGACCTCGCCGACTGGCTGCGCATCCCCTCCGTCTCGGCCCAGCCCGAGCACGCGGACGACGTACGGCGCAGCGCCGACTGGCTGGCCGCGAAGCTCAAGGAGACCGGTTTCCCGGTCGCCGAGGTCTGGCAGACGGCCGGCGCGCCCGCCGTCTTCGCGGAGTGGCCGAGCGAGGACCCGGCCGCCCCGACCGTCCTCGTGTACGGGCACCACGACGTGCAGCCCGCCGCCCTCGCCGACGGCTGGCACACCGACCCGTTCGAGCCGGTGATCAAGGACGGCCGGATGTACGGGCGCGGCGCCGCCGACGACAAGGGCCAGGTCTTCTTCCACACCCTCGGTGTCCGGGCCCACCTCGCCGCGACCGGCGCGTCCGCCCCCGCCGTGCACCTCAAGCTGATCGTCGAGGGCGAGGAGGAGTCGGGTTCCCCGCACTTCCGCGCCCTCGTGGAGCGCGAGGCGGCCCGCCTCGCCGCCGATGTCGTGATCGTCTCCGACACCGGCATGTGGTCCGAGACCACCCCCACCGTCTGCACCGGCATGCGCGGCGTGGCCGACTGCGAGATCGACCTGTTCGGCCCGGACCAGGACATCCACTCGGGTGCTTTCGGCGGCGCCGTGCCCAATCCGGCCACCGTCGCCGCCCGCCTCGTCGCGGCCCTGCACGACGCGGACGAGCGGGTCACGATCCCCGGCTTCTACGACAACATCGCCGAGCTCACGGACGCGGAGCGCGAGCTGATCGCCGAGCTCCCCTTCGACGAGGCCGAGTGGCTCCGTACGGCCAAGTCGTACGCGGCCTCGGGCGAGGCCGGGTACTCCACGCTGGAGCGCGTCTGGGCCCGCCCGACCGCCGAGGTCAACGGCATCGGCGGCGGCTACCAGGGCCCCGGCGGCAAGACCATCGTGCCCGCCTCGGCGCACCTGAAGCTGTCGTTCCGCCTGGTCTCCGGACAGGATCCGTACGAGGTCGAGACGGCCGTCACGGCCTGGGTCGCGGAGCGCGTCCCGGCCGGAATCCGGCATTCCATCACCTTCGGCGCCCCGACCCGGCCGTGCCTGACCCCGCTGGACCACCCGGCGCTGCAGTCCGTCGTCCGCGCCATGAGCAGGGCCTTCGGGCAGAAGGTCCGCTTCACCCGCGAAGGCGGTTCGGGGCCGGCGGCCGACCTCCAGGACGTGCTGAACGCCCCCGTCCTCTTCCTCGGGATCTCCGTACCCTCCGACGGCTGGCACTCGCCGAACGAGAAGGTCGAGCTCGAACTGCTCACCAAGGGGGTCGAGACGGCCGCCTACCTCTGGGGCGACCTGGCCGCCCACTGGAAGCCGGCGTCCTCCTGAGCGCGCCCCACGCGCCACCGCACGCGCCGCCGCACCCGCCACCGCACACCCGTCCGTCCTGCTGAGCCTGCCTGTGTCCCACCACCGGGGGAGTTGGAAGTACCTGTGAGCACCCATACCGAGTCCGAGCGTCCGATCTCGCTGGCCGCGCCCAGCGGAATCGACCGCGCCGCGCACCACCGCCTCGACGAGGCGTGGCTCGCCGCGGCCTGGAGCCACCCCAGCACCCGCGTCTTCGTGGTCTCGGGCGGCCAGGTCCTGATCGACGACACCCCCGACGGCGGCACCGCGATCGTGATGACCCCGGCCTTCGAGGCCCCGGTCACCGAGACCCACCGGTACTTCCTGGGGACCGACGAGGACGGCGTACGGTACTTCGCGCTGCAGAAGGACTCGCTGCCCGGCCGCATGGACCAGTCGGCCCGCCCGGCCGGCCTGCGCGAGGCCGGAATGCTGCTCTCCGCCCGGGACGCCGGACTGATGGTGCACGCGGTGGCGCTGGAGAACTGGCAGCGCATGCACCGCTTCTGCTCTCGCTGCGGCGAGCGCACGGTGGTCGCCGCGGCCGGCCACATCCGCCGCTGCCCGGGCTGCGGTGCCGAGCACTACCCGCGGACCGACCCGGCCGTGATCATGCTGGTCACGGACGACCAGGACCGCGCGCTGCTGGGCCGCCAGGTGCACTGGCCGGAGGGGCGCTTCTCCACCCTCGCGGGGTTCGTGGAACCGGGCGAGTCGATCGAGCAGTCGGTCATCCGCGAGGTCTGGGAGGAGGCGGGCGTCAAGGTCGGCGACGTCGACTACGTCGCCAGCCAGCCCTGGCCGTTCCCGTACAGCCTGATGCTGGGCTTCACGGCGCGCGCCGTCACCTTCGACATCGAGGTCGACGGCGACGAGATCCAGGAAGCCCGCTGGTTCTCCCGCGACGACCTGCGCACGGCGATCGAGGCCGGCGAGGTCCTCCCGCCGGCGGGCATCTCCATCGCGGCCCGCCTGGTCGAGCTCTGGTACGGCAAGCCCCTCCCGAAGCCGGTCACGACCGGCTGACGCGCTCCGCCCGGCGGGCCCGGCCCGGACACCGGTGAAGGCCCCCGCTCCGGCGGGGGCCTTCACCGGTCTCGCGTCGCCCGTCTCGCGTCGTCCGTCAGGCCGTGCCGCCGGCCAGCCGGTCGAGGCGGGTGCGCTGGGCTTCGGTCAGCCGGAGGCCCTCCGCGGCGAGGTTCTCCTCCAGGTGCGCGATCCGGGACGTGCCCGGGATCGGCAGGACGACCGGCGAACGGCCGAGCAGCCAGGCCAGCGCGACCTGCGTGGGAGTGGCTCCGAGCTCGGCGGCCACGGCGGCCACCTCGGCCGTCGCCCCGGACTGCCCCCAGGCCACGGTGGCCCAGGGCAGGAACGCGATGCCCGCCGCCTCACAGGCCGCGAGCACCGGCTCGTGCGTCCGGTCGAGCAGGTTGTAGCGGTTCTGCACGCTCGCGATCTCGACGATCTCCCGGGCCGCGGCCAGCTCGCCGACGGTGACCTCCGAGAGCCCGATCCGGCCGATCTTGCCCTCGGTACGCAGCTCCCGCAGCGTGCCCAGCTGGTCGGCGAGCGGCGTCCGCGGGTCGAGGCGGTGCAGCTGGAGCAGCTCGATCCGCTCCACGCGCAGCCGGCGCAGCGCCTGCTCGACCTGCTCGCGCAGCGCGGCCGGCCGTCCGTCGGTCATCCACTCGCCCGACGGGACCGAACGGCCGATTCCGACCTTGGTGGTGACGAGCACCCAGTCCGGGTAAGGGTGCAGGGCCTCGGCCAGCAGCTCCTCGTTGGCGCCCCAGCCGTACATGTAGGCGGTGTCGATCAGCGTGACGCCCAGCTCGACGGCCCGCCGGAGCACCGCGGACGCGTTCTCCCGGCCCGGCCCCGGGTCCGTGGACAGGCGCATCGCCCCGAACCCGAGCCTGCGCACTTCCAGATCCCCGCCGATGCGGAACACGGTCGTACTCACGTGCCGATTCCTCCCCCTTGATCAACGCGATCAAGGGGCCAAGCTAACAGGCCGGTTGACCGCTCCCGGGGACGCAGAAGCCCCCGCCTGGGCGGGGGCCTTCCGTGCGTGGTGCTCAGCACATCAGACGGCGAGGGCCTGCTTGACCTGGGCCAGGCTCGGGTTCGTCATGACCGACTCGCTGCCCGCGGCGGAGGTGACGAGGACGGTGGGAACCGTCTGGTTTCCGCCGTTCGCCTTCTCCACGAACGCTGCGGACTCGGGGTCGAGCTCGATGTTGATCTCGGTGTAGGCGATGCCTTCCCGGTCCATCTGGCTCTTCAGCCGACGGCAGTAGCCGCACCAGGTCGTGCTGTACATCGTGACCGTTCCCGCGTCCTGCATGCTGCGCTCTCCATTCGTGGGTGCTCGTTGGTCCGATTGGCCCGAGGGATTGAACGTACGGGACCGCGCACCCATTCCCGGAGCGGGGCCGTACCCGCCCCGGTAGGGCCGTACCCCGCCCCGGTAGGGCCCTGCTCCGGTACGACCATGTTCATGTCTGACGGACGGGGGCGGCCTGTGGACGGATTTCCCGGCCTCCCCACGAGACCTGGCAGCATGGCGGGGTGACATCAGCAACGCACTCCTCATCCATCACGCCCGGCGCCGACTCGGCCGACGCGGTGCTCCTGGGCCTGGACCCGGAGCAGCGCGAGGTCGCGACGACCCTGCGCGGGCCGGTGTGCGTGCTCGCGGGCGCCGGCACGGGCAAGACCCGGGCGATCACCCACCGCATCGCCTACGGGGTCCGCTCCGGCCAGCTGATGCCGGCGAGCGTGCTGGCCGTCACGTTCACCAACCGCGCCGCGGGCGAGATGCGCGGCCGCCTGCGCGAGCTGGGCGCGGGCGGCGTGCAGGCGCGGACCTTCCACTCCGCCGCCCTGCGCCAGCTCCAGTACTTCTGGCCCAAGGCGGTCGGCGGCGACGTGCCCCGGCTGCTGGAACGCAAGATCCAGTTCGTCGCCGAGGCGGGCGCGCGCTGCCGCATCCGCCTCGACCGGGGCGAGCTGCGCGATGTCACCGGCGAGATCGAGTGGGCGAAGGTCACGCAGACGGTGCCCGCCGACTACCCGGCGGCCGCCCGCAAGTCCGGCCGCGAGGCCCCCCGGGACCTGGCCGAGATCGCCCAGATCTACGGGACGTACGAGCAGCTCAAGCGCGACCGCGGCATGATCGACTTCGAGGACGTGCTGCTCCTCACCGTCGGCATCCTGCAGGACCGCCACGACATCGCCGAACAGATCCGCACCCAGTACCAGCACTTCGTCGTCGACGAGTACCAGGACGTCAGCCCGCTCCAGCAGCGGCTGCTGGACCTCTGGCTCGGCGAGCGCGACACCCTCTGCGTGGTCGGCGACGCCAGCCAGACGATCTACTCCTTCACCGGCGCCACCCCCGACCACCTGCTGAACTTCCGCACCAAGTACCCGCAGGCCACCCTGGTCAAGCTGGTCCGCGACTACCGCTCCACCCCCCAGGTGGTCCACCTGGCCAACGGGCTCCTCGCCCAGGCCAAGGGCCGCGCCGCCGAGCACCGCCTGGAGCTGGTCTCCCAGCGCGAGACCGGCCCCGACCCGGTCTACGCCGAGTACACCGACGAGCCCGCCGAAGCCGAGGGCATCGCCCACCGGGTCCGCGACCTCGTCGCGGCCGGCGTCCCGGCGGGGGAGATCGCCGTGCTCTACCGCATCAACGCCCAGTCCGAGGTCTACGAGCAGGCCCTCGCCGACGCCGGAGTCCCCTACCAGCTGCGCGGAGCCGAGCGCTTCTTCGAGCGCGCCGAGGTCCAGAAGGCGATCCTCGCCCTGCGCGGAGCCGCCCGCTCCGGCGGCAACGACCGGCTGCTCGACGACGTCGTGGAGCTCGGATCCCAGGTCCGGGCCGTCCTCAGCTCCACCGGCTGGACCAGCGCACCGCCCGCCGGCTCCGGCGCCGTCCGCGACCAGTGGGAATCGCTGGCCGCGCTGGTCCGGCTCGCCGAGGACTTCGCCCGCGCCCGGCCGGCCGCGACCCTGGCCGACCTGACGGTCGAGCTGGACGAGCGCAAGGCCGCCCAGCACGCCCCGACCGTCCAGGGCGTCACCCTGGCCTCGCTGCACGCGGCCAAGGGCCTGGAGTGGGACGCCGTGTTCCTCGTGGGCCTGACCGACGGCATGATCCCGATCACCTATGCGAAGACCGACGAGCAGGTGGAGGAGGAGCGCCGGCTGCTCTACGTCGGCGTCACCCGCGCCCGGCACCACCTGACGCTCTCCTGGGCCCTCTCGCGGACTCCGGGCGGCCGCGGGTCCCGGCGCCCCAGCCGGTTCCTGAACGGCCTGAGGCCGGGCTCCCTGGCGCCGGGAAGCAGGCCGGGCGGTCCGGTCGAGCCGGGGGCCCGCAAGCGGACCCGCCGCGGCCCGGCCGTGTGCCGGGTCTGCCGCAAGACGCTGACCGACGCCGGCGAGCTGAAGCTGATGCGCTGCGAGGACTGCCCTTCGGACATGGACGAAGGGCTCTACGAGCGGCTGCGCGACTGGCGCGCCGTCCAGGCGAAGGAGCAGGGCATGCCCGGCTACTGCGTCTTCACGGACAAGACGCTGATGGCCATCGCGGAGGCCTCGCCCTCGCAGGAGGGAGAGCTCTCGATGATCTCCGGCGTGGGTGCCCGCAAGCTCGAGCGGTACGGAGCCGACGTGCTGGCCATCTGTGCAGGTGAGGACCCTGGGACGGAAGATCCTGACGACGCGTAGAAACTCGTCGGAAAAATAGTTTGCACATGCCCAGCGAAGCCCCATAGGTTCTTAGCAACGGAAACGGTGGCTTCTCCGAAGCCCCCGATTCGTGCTGTACTTATCCGAATACGCATGGGACCAGGCCTCCGGGCCGAAGTCCCCGAGACGCCGAGAGGAGGCGAGACCAGTGACCAGCTTCATCACCACCACCAAAATGACCGATCGCTCGGTCGCCGCTTCCTGCACCCTCGGCTCCTCCACGCTCCTCGCCCTCACGGGTACCGGCCTCCCGGGTACCGGTCTGTCCGCCATTTGCGCCGACAGCCCCGTCCTGCCCGGCGCGCTGCCGGTCAGTGAGCGCAATGAGCGACGGACCAAGGCACCGGTGGCAGTACTGGCAGCAGAAGCCCAGGCGCATGGCGCTTATGCCTTTGCGGCCGCAGCCGGTGCCGGATCCCAGACGAAGCAGACGAAGACGCAGCACCACCTGATGTGGGCCTACCGCGGGCTCGAACCCTGGAGTGATCCAGTCTGATCTGAAGATCAGACCGGCGCCTTCAGGGCCGCGGAACCCCACCCGGGATCCGCGGCCCTTCTGTTTGTCCCCGAACAGGGGACGACGGACCGAAGGGGCGAGGTACCCCAGCCGCCCCCGGCCGACCGGCCGGAACGACTAGACGAACAAGACGAGGAACAAACCACCGTGCAACTCGAAGCGCACGCCCCGTCCGTACCGAAGACCCAGACCCTCTCCCCGCCCGCAGTAGTCCCGGAGGACTCCACCTTGACTCCCCTCACCGCGCTGACCGCGCTCGACGACGCCATCGAGAACCTCGGCGTACCCGTTGCCTGTCGCACCTACGACCCCGAGGTCTTCTTCGCCGAGTCCCCGGCCGACGTCGAGTACGCGAAGTCCCTCTGCGGCACCTGCCCGCTGGTCGAGGCCTGCCTCGCCGGTGCGCTGGAGCGCCGCGAGCCCTGGGGTGTCTGGGGAGGCGAGCTCTTCGTCCAGGGTGTCGTCGTCGCCCGGAAGCGTCCCCGTGGCCGTCCGCGCAAGAACCCGGTTGTCGCTGCATGACCGCCAACGGAACCATCGACCGCCCCCTCACGCACGACCCCCTGAAGCAGGCCCTCATGTCCCCCCACGCCACCACGAGCGAGCAGCCGCACGGCGCCGCCACCGCAGACTTCATCACCGCCGGCGCGAACACCTCGCGTCAGAACAGGACCCGCGAAATGCAACTCATCCCAGAAGCCCTGGCTCGTGCCCATATGGACGACCGCATGCGTGAGGTCGACGCCGAGCGTCGCGCCGTACGCCTGGTCGCCGCGCGGCGCATGCAGCGTCGGGCCGAGCGCGTCTCGCTGCGCGCCCGGCGCGCGCTGGCCATGGCCGTCATGCACTGATCGAGAGCTCGAGACAGCTCTGAAGAACCACCGGGGGACCGGCCCGAACGGGCCGGTCCCCCGGTGCGTTGCGGACCGCCCACCGGGCCCCGCGGGGATATCGTCTGGAGGTGGACCAGCCGACTCCCCACCCGGCACCGCCGGGAACCGAGGCCCCGCCCGTCGTCTGCGCGCGCTGCGGCGCCCAGTCCCCGGCCGGCGCCCCGCCCACCTGGACCTGCTCCGTGGAGAACGGGACCAGACAGTACTTCTGCGTCGACTGCGCGCGTGCGAACCTCCGCGCCATCGAAGGCCGCCTCGACTCCGCCTGGTGGTGAACGCCCGCCCGGGAGCGCCCGCCGCCGGGCGGCTCAGCCCTCGCCGGGCGGCTCAGTCCGCGCCGGGTGGCTCAGCCCTCGTCGGGCAGGAACCCGGGCAGCCAGGAATCCAGTTCCTCGCGGAGCCTGACCGTGGCGCCCAGCTGACACAGCACCCCGATGGTGCTCAGCGTCACCCGGTGGATCAGCAGATAGGACGGCGGAAGATTGATCTGCCGGCCCAACTGGTGCGCGGGGGAGCGGGGATCGGCGATCCGCGCGGCCTGGCCGCGCAGCCAGGTCCGGGTGAAGGTGAACTCCTCGGCCTCCGCCGGTTCGAGCATCGGCCGCAGGTAGTCGAGGACCGCCTCGGCCTCCAGCTCGATCGACTCGCGCACGAACCCCTCCGCGCGCAGGTGCCCGTAGACCCCCTCGGCGTCGGCGTCCAGGGCCATCCGCAGTGAGCGGCCGATGGGCTTGGGCCAGCCGCCGGGCAGCCGGTCGACCGTCCCGAAGTCCAGTACGCCCAGCCGCGTCCGGCCGTCGGCCCCGGAGACCAGCCGGAAGTTGCCCGGGTGCGGATCGGCGTGCAGCAGACCGGTGCGCGCGGGTCCGGAGAAGAGGAACCGGGCCAGCAGCTGCCCTGCGCGGTCGCGCTCCTCCGGGGTGCCGTCGGCTATCACCTCCGACAGCGGGGTCCCCTCGATCCACTCGGTCACCAGCACCTGGTCGCCCTGGTGCACCACGTCCGGCACGACCACGTCCTCGTCGCCGTCGAAGGCGTCCGCGTGCGTCCGCTGGGCCTCGGCCTCCAGCTCGTAGTCCAGCTCCTCCGAGACCCGGTCGCGCAGCTCCTTGATCAAGGGCTTGATGTCCATGCCGGGGATGAGCGGCCCCAGCAGCCCCGCGAACCGGCTCAGCTGCTTCAGGTCCGACAGCAGGGCCTCGCCGGCCCCCGGGTACTGGACCTTGACCGCCACCTGGCGGCCGTCGTGCCACACCGCCCGGTGCACCTGCCCGATCGAGGCCGCCGCCGCCGGCTTGTCCTCGAACTCCTCGAACAGCTCCCGCCAGTCCGCCCCGAGTCGCTCCGCCAGCACCTGGTGCACGGTGGCCGCGGGCAGCGGCGGGGCTGCCTCCTGGAGCTTCGTCAGCGCGGCCCGGTAGGGTCCGGCGACCTCCTCGGGCAGCGCCGACTCGAAGACCGAGAGCGCCTGGCCGAACTTCATGGCGCCCCCCTTCAGCTCGCCGAGCACCCGGAACAGCTGCTCGGCCGTGCGCTGCTGGAGCTCACGCGCCACGATCTCCGCCGACTTGCCGCCGATCCGCTTGCCGAGCCCCCAGGTGGCCCGGCCCGCTATGCCGAGCGGCAGCGCGGCCAGCTTGACGGTACGGGTGACCGCCTTCCGGGGAAGATCAGACATGAGCCCCTCCAATTCCCAGACAGCCGAGCCGCAAGCGACGGTTCGGGGGAGCCCCCCGAAGGCCTTCCCGGCCAAAGGCATCCTGTCATGACCCCCTGCGCCCACCCCGTCCGAGTGTCCTGCCCGGAACCCGGCGGGAATCCACCGGTCGGCGGACGGCGGCCGCCCCCATGGGACAGCATGGCGGTGGAGCGGGCCGCGCAATACCGGTGGAAGGGCTGGGGGATGGCGGGACGGGAACCTTCGAGGCAGGAACTGATCCGGCGGCGCCGTTCCGTCGGTTTCATCGGCAGACAGAGCGAGGCCGACGCCTTCCGGGAAGCCCTCAGACAGCCCCCGGAGGAAGCGGCGCAGTTCCTCTTCCACATCCGCGGCCCCGGCGGTGTGATCTTCAACCTGCGCAGCCTCGTAGCCGTCGTCCCGTCGGCCGGGCCCCGCATCGAAGGGTTCTGCCGGGTGCTTGAGGCGGGACTCGCGGCGGAGCCCCAGTAGCCCCCTCATGCCCCTACCCCCTGCCCCGCCGGGACCTTCGAGGCCGCGCACGGGCAGTCGGGGTGCGGGTGGACCGGGGTGGACTGCCAGTCGAGGGTCGGGAGGGAGGCTTCCCAGCGGGTGGCGGTGGAGGCGGGGAGTTCGCCGTCGAGGAAGGACAGGGCGTGGGCCGCGGCCAGGCCGGCGACGGCGGTGGACAGGCCCAGGTCGCAGGCGGCGGCGGTGCGGCGGCGGTGGGCCGAGCGCCACTGGACCAGCATGCGCGGCCAGGCCGGGTCCCGCTCGATCCGGTCGCGCTCCATGCAGCCGGCGCAGGCCGTGGCTCCGGGCAGGACCAGGGGGCCCACCAGCCCGGTGCCCTCCAGTACCCCCGCGTAGAGGTGAGGGGTGCCCGTGGTGATCCAGTCGGCCGCCGTCTGGGGGTCGGGGGCCCAGGACTGCAGGCCGTCGCGGGGGGCGACCACCACCAGGGCGAGCCCCGGCTCCGGCCCCTCGCTCTCCCCGGTCCGCGGCCCGCGTCCGGGGGCAGCGTCGCGGACCGCCGTCCGTGCGGCCTCGGCGCGCAGCCGTCCCACGCTGCCGGGGCCCAGACCGCCGGGTGCCACGTCCGCGGGCTGCGTGCGGCCCCCGTCGAGCACCTCGACCCGGCCGATGCCCGCTCCCGCCAGGACCGAGGCGATCACCGCGCCCACCCTGCCGCTCCCGCGCACCTGAACCCGTATCACCCGGCGGGCGGCGACACCCTGTAAGTCCCCGCCCGGCCGGGGGCGGACCAGGGACAGCGACCCCAGGTCCGGGCCGAGCCGCTCCAGGGTTTCCGGCCGGTCCCGCACCGCCTGGGCGAGGGGGCCGCCCGCGGTGGCGTCGTCGAGCAGTCCGGCCGCCGCCAGCCTGCGCACCACCTCGTCGACCCGGCCGTCCGGGAGGCCCATCCGCTTGCCCTCCGACCGGAGCAGTTCCATGCCCCGGGTCCCGTCGATCAGGTCGAGGAGCGAGCCCGTCGCCGTGTCCACCGGCCCGAGCACCACCGCGTGGGCGGGCGTCACACCGAATTGCACCGTGTGCAGATCCCGCCAGGCCCGTGCCAGCGCCGGCTTCACCTTCGGATACATCGCGGCCTCCCTCGATTCGCGGCCCGATTCACGCACCGCGTTCCGGTGCTGCCGCATCGCTTTCCGAAAGATTGCCCGGTCGCCGAAAAGCCTGCGCAACTTTGTCCACAGGTGAGGGGTATTAGGTATATGAAATGAATGGTGCCGCCGACTGCGCAACGGTTCGTGTCCGACCCGGGGAGGGGTGGGACTTCCGCCGCGGCGAGCGGGTACCGTCGTGGCGTGTCCGCCGATCCACCGCAGCGCCCTGTCGAAGTCCGCCGGAGCGCACGCCGCCGCAGGACCGTATCCGCCTACCGCGAGGGTGATCGTACGGTCGTCCTCATCCCTGCCCGGATGTCCGAGGCCGAGGAGAAGCGCTGGGTGGGCGTCATGCTCGACAAGCTGGCGGCGCAGGAGAGCAAGCGCACCCTCGGGGACGCGGAGCTCGCCGAACGCGCCGAGCGCCTGTCCGAGCA
The DNA here is from genome assembly GCF_042722885.1 of Streptomyces sp. NPDC058401. Taxonomy (NCBI): domain Bacteria; kingdom Bacillati; phylum Actinomycetota; class Actinomycetes; order Kitasatosporales; family Streptomycetaceae; genus Streptomyces; species Streptomyces sp. NPDC058401. The sequence goes on along the minus strand of NZ_JBHXKA010000117.1, from coordinate 7,095 downwards.
GTACTTCGGTGGCCGCGCCCGCCCCCGCACGGTCCGCTGGGTCACCAATCAGAACACCCGCTGGGGTTCCTGCACCCCGGCCGAGGGCAGCATCCGGCTCTCGCACCGCATCCAGGGGATGCCGGAGTACGTCGTCGACTACGTGCTGCTGCACGAGCTGGCGCACCTCCTCGTGCCCGGGCACGGACCCAGTTTCTGGGAGCTGCTGGAGGCCTATCCGCGCACCGAGCGGGCGCGCGGGTACCTCGAGGGGATCGTCGCCGCAGAGCGGCTTCCGAAGGTTCCGGCCGCCCGCGAGGAATGATCCGCATTTACCCGCTATTTGTCCGGGATGTCACACCTCGTGATATGTACCGGGTCGGTACCGACTTGGCCGGATGTCCGAGGTTGGCGTTAGCCTGAGCGGCACGCATTCACAGTCGGGATGGGGGACGGTCTTACGTATGGCCAGGGAATTCCAACGCGGTCACAAGGCCAAAATCAGTGATCTGACGGCGGGCACGGACCTCTACGTGGGTGTCCAGATCGCCGGGCCCGGGCTCGCCATCGACATCAGCTGCTTCGGCCTCGACGCCGACGAGCAGCTCTCGGACGACCGCTACTTCGTCTTCTTCAACCAGCCGAAGTCGCCGGAGGAGTCGATCCAGCAGCTCGGCACGCAGGCCGGCGACACGGAATCCTTCCGGGTGACCCTGGACCGCATTCCGGCCAACATCCACAAGCTCTCCTTCGCCGCCTCGATCGACGGCGCCGGACAGATGTCGCAGATCGGCCCCGGCTACATCCGCGTCGTCGCGGGTGGCGAGGAGGTCGTCCGCTACTCCTTCTCGGGCTCGGAGTTCAGCACCGAGCGCGCGCTGATGATCGGCGACTTCTACCTCAAGGACGTGTGGCGCTTCGCCGCCGTCGGCCAGGGCTTCGACGGCGGGCTCGCCGCGCTGCTCCAGAACTTCGGCGGCGAGGTAGCCGAGGAGGAGCAGCCCGCGGCGCAGGCGCAGGTCCCGGCCGGTGCGCCCGGCTTCGCCCCGCCCCCGCAGGCCGCCGCCCCGGCGCCGTCCTTCGGTGCTCCCGCCCAGGCGCAGCCCCCGGCCCCGGCGCCCTCCTTCGGCGCGCCGCCCCAGGCCCCGGCGCCCGCCCAGGCCCCCGCCCAGGTCCCGGCCCCCGCGCCGTACCAGCAGCCCGTCCACGCGGCCCCCACCATGGCCGCACCGATGGGCACCCCGCTGGCCCCGCCCGCCCCCGCGCCCTACGGGCAGGTCCCGCCGCCCGCCCCGGCCCCCGCGCCGTACGGGCAGCAGCCGCAGCCCTCGTACGGCCAGGTCCCCGGCCAGCAGCAGCCCCCGTACGGCCAGCAGCCCGGCTACGGGCAGCAGCCCCAGGGCTACGGCCAGCCCCCGCAGGCGGTTCCCGCCGCCGGAGCCGGACTCGCCGCCGCCCTCCAGCCGTACAAGGAAGCGCCCACCGGCGCCCGCTGGACCCCGCAGAACCAGCAGCTCATGCGCGTCGACCTGGCCATGGGCGGCCAGCCCGTCCTCGCCCGCCAGGGCAGCATGGTGCTCTACCAGGGCAAGGTCGACTTCAGCTACAAGGGCGCGGGCTTCGCCGGCCGCGTCGTCGGCAACGCCACCGGCCAGGAGATGCAGCTGATGCGCTGCTCCGGCCGCGGCCAGGTCTTCCTCGCGGAGACCGGAGCCCACCTGCACGCCATCGAGCTCCAGGGCGACGGCATCTGCGTCTCCGCCGAGAACGTCCTCGCCTTCGACGAGTCGCTCCAGCACGAGATCCGCCGCATCGAGGGCCACGGCATCCCGGGCGGCGCCCTGTTCACCATGCAGTTCCAGGGCACCGGCACGGTGATCGTCAAGACGCACGGCGTGCCCGTCGTCCTGCCCGTCACCCCGACCACCTTCGCGGACAGCAACGCCATCGTCGCGTGGTCCTCCGCCGCCCAGGTGATCATCTCCAGCCAGGTCCGGCTGCGCCGCAACGCCTACCCCGGCCACAGCGGGGAGACCGTGAACCTCCAGTTCCGCGGTGCTCCCGGCAACTTCATCGTCGTCCAGCCGTACGAGGTCTGAGGGAGCCCCACATGAATGCCATGAACGCAATGAACCAGCAGCTCGCGGGCTACGCCCCGACCCCCGTCACGGCCCGCATGGAGAACCACGGCCGCGCGATGCTCAAGGTCGCCATGCAGAGCGGCCAGGACCTCTTCGCGCGCACCGGATCGATGGTCGCCTACGAGGGCTTCGTGCAGTACGAGCCCAACCCGCCGGCCGTCCGCCAGATGGCCTCGCAGTGGCTCACCGGCGAAGGCGCCCCGCTCATGAAGTGCACGGGCGACGGCCTGCTCTACCTCGCCGACTACGGCGCGGACGTAGTCGTGATCAACCTCAACAACGACTCGCTCTCCGTCAACGGCACCAACCTGCTCGCCTTCGACGCCCACCTCCAGTGGGGCGTCGAGCGGGTCAAGGGCATGGCCAAGTTCGCCGGCCAGGGCCTGTTCAACGTGTCGGTCGCCGGCACCGGCTGGGTCGCGATCACCTCGCGCGGCACGCCGATCGTGGTCGACTGCGGCCGCGGCGAGGACGAGACCTACGTCGACCCCGACGCGCTCGTCGCCTGGTCCCCGAACCTCAAGGTCAAGGGCAAGCGCAGCTTCAAGGCCTCGTCGATGATCGGCCGGGGCAGCGGGGAGGCCTACCAGATGGCCTTCTCCGGCCAGGGCATCGTCGTCGTACAGCCCAGCGAGGACAGCACCGACCGGCTCCGGGCCCGGGGCTGAGGGGGAGAAGACACACCATGCAGAGCTCACTTTTCGCCCACGCCGAGGCGCAGACCCAGGAGCGGTACGCCGTCCAGAACCCGCAGCTGCTGCGGGTCTCGCTGAGCGGCTCCGACGACGTGCTCGCCCGCAAGGGCGCGATGGTCGCCTACCAGGGGATCATCGACTTCGACGGCGAGTACCAGAGCACCACCCAGCGCAATGCCCGCGCCCGCACCGGTGAGGGCCTCGACCTGATGCGCTGCTCCGGACAGGGCACGGTCTACCTGGCCAACCTGGCGCAGTACGTGCACGTCGTGGACGTGGACCAGGAAGGCCTCACGGTCGACAGCAGCTACGTGCTGGCCCTGGACTCCACCCTGCACACCGAGGCCATTGCGGTGGACAGCCAGTACGGGATCTCCGGCTCCGGCAAGTACCAGCTCAACATCACCGGCCGCGGCAAGGTCGCGCTGATGACCTCCGGGCAGCCGCTGATGATGCAGGTCACGCCCGACAAGTACGTCAACGCCGACGCGGACGCCATCGTCGCCTGGTCCACCTCGCTGCGCGTGCAGATGCAGGCCCAGACGCACTCCACCGGCGTGTGGCGCCGCCGCGGCAACACCGGCGAGGGCTGGGAGCTCAGCTTCCTCGGCACCGGCTTCGCCCTGGTCCAGCCCAGCGAGGCGCTCCCGCCGCAGAACGCCCAGATCGGGCAGGGCGCGGCCGCGCAGTTCGGCATGGGCCAGCAGGGTGCCCACGCGCAGAACCAGAACAACGCCTGGAACTGATCCGGGTACGGACGGACACGGCGACGGACACGGCGAAGGGGCGGCACCGCATCGGCGGGCCGCCCCTTCCCCGTGTCCCGCCGGCTCAGAGCCGTGCGAGCGTCGCCTCCAGCAGCCGCACCACCGAGGTGTCGGCCACCTCCGCCACCTGCGCGTACGGGAACCAGCGCAGGTCCAGCGACTCGTCGCTGATCGCTTCGAGCGCACCGGCGGGCGCCAGCACCGCGTACTGCACGTCCAGGTGCCAGTTGCACGGACCCGGGATCGGGTGCCGGTCCAGGCGCACCGGACCGCCGGGCACCAGGGTCAGCCCGGCGGTGATGCCGGACTCCTCGCGGGCCTCGCGCATCGCCGCGTCGGCGAGGGTGGCGTCACCCTCCTCGCAGTGCCCGCCCATCTGGAGCCACATGCCCAGCTTCTTGTGCAGGGTCAGCAGGACGCGCTCGCGCTCCGGGTCGATCACCAGCGCGCTGCCGGTGACGTGACCGGCCCGGCAGGGCTTGTAGACCCCGTCGGGATGGGCGGCCAGGTGCTCCAGGTAGACGTCGCGCAGTTCGGGCTGGCCCTCGTACCCCTTGAGGACGAGGACCGCGTTTTCGTGCAGGCTCACTTGGTGTCGTCGCCGTCCTGTTCGCGCTTCTGGGCGGCCTCGCCCAGCATCTTGTCGATCTCGGAGAAGTCCAGCTGCTCGCGGTGCACGAACCCGTCCGGGTCGTCCAGGTCGGAAGCGGTCGGCAGCATGTCCGGGTGCTCCCACAGCCCGTCGCGCCCGTCCACGCCGCGCGCGTCGGTGAGCGAGGCCCACAGCCGGGAGGCGTCGCGCAGCCGGCGCGGCCGCAGCTCCAGCCCGATCAGCGTCGCGAAGGTCTGCTCCGCCGGCCCGCCCGAGGCGCGCCGCCGGCGCATGGTCTCGCGCATGGCGTCGGCCGAGGTCAGCCGGGGCTTGGCGGCCTCGTGCACGACCGCGTCCACCCAGCCCTCGACCAGCGCGAGCGCCGTCTCCAGACGGGCCAGCGCGGCCTTCTGCTCGGGGGTGTCCTGCGGCTGGAACATGCCGCCCTGGAGGGCTTCCTGCAGCTGCTCCGGGTTCGACGGGTCGAGCTGGCCGACCACGTCCTCCAGCTTCGAAGTGTCGACCTTGATGCCCCGGGCGTACCCCTCGACCGCGCCGAAGAGGTGCGAGCGCAGCCACGGCACGTGCGCGAAGAGCCGCGCGTGGGCGGCCTCGCGCAGGGCCAGGTACAGCCGTACCTCGTCGGAGGACACGCCCAGGTCCTTGCCGAAGCTCTCGATGTTCAGCGGCAGCAGGGCGGCCTTGCCGGCCGGGCCCAGCGGGAGCCCGATGTCGGTCGAGCCCACGACCTCACCCGCGAGGGTGCCCACGGCCTGGCCGATCTGCTGGCCGAACATGGCCCCGCCCATGGAGCGCATCATGCCGAGCAGCGGGCCCGCCATGGCCTGCATCTCCTCGGGCAGGACGCCGCCCATGGCCGCGCCGACGCGCTCGGCGACCGGGTCCACGAGCTCCTTCCACACCGGCAGGGTCGCCTCGACCCATTCGGCGCGGCTCCACGCCACGGCCGTCGAGGCGCCCGACGGCAGCGAGGTGACGTCGTCGAGCCAGTGGTCGGCGAGGCGCACGGCCTCCTCGACCGCCGACTTCTCGGCGATGCCCACACTGGCGTCCTTGACCCCGTCCGGGGTGCCCTGGGCCACGGTCTGGCGCGCGATGTCCTTGGCCATGTCCCAGTTGACCGGACCGCCCTCGTAGCTCAGCATCTGGCCGAGCTGCTGGAAGGCGGCGCCGAGGTCGTTCGGGTTCATGGAACCGAACATGGCCGCGAAGGGGTTGTCGGCGTCGCCGGGGCCGCCGGGGCCGCCGGAGCCGCCGGACCCGCCGGTGCCGAACCCGAACGGATTCGGGCCGCTCTGACCGCCCTGGTTGCCCTTCTTCTTGCCCTCGTCGCCGTTGTCCGGCTCCTCGGGCGGAAGGCCGAATCCGAATGGGGTGTCGCTCACGGGTTTCCTCGGCTCGTAGGGCCGCCGGCGGGAGCCGGCGGGCAATGGTTCGACAACACCACCCAGCGTAGACACCAGACCCGCTTCCGGGCTCGGTGCTCCGCTGACTCCTGGGCTGCGGCAGGATGGACATCAACTGGTCGGTGCGCGTCACGGCGCGTCCCTACTGAAGACAACCGCTGGAGACGCCTGGTGAGTTCCCCAGATCCGCACGCTTTGGACGAGCAGGGCCCGGAAAACCGCCCTGAGCACGGCGAGGACGCCCAGGGCGTTCGCCGGACGCGAAACCCGGGCGGGTCCGCGCGCCGAGGCCCCGTGATCGCGGTGACCGGCGCCGCCTCGGGGGTCGGGGCGGCCCTGGTCGCCAGGCTCGCCGCCTCCGAGGAGGTCAAGCAGGTCGTCGCGATCGACGAGCGGCGCGGGGACTGCACCGACGCGCAGTGGCACCTGCTGGACGTACGGGACCCCGCGATCGCGGAGAAGCTGCGCGGCGCGGACGTCGTGGTGCACCTGGCCCTCGACCTCGACCTGGAGACGGACCCGGCGGCCCGTACGGCGTACAACGTACGGGGGACCCAGACCGTGCTCACCGCCGCCGCGGCGGCCGGAGTGCACCGGGTCGTGCTCTGCACCTCGGCCATGGTCTACGGGGCCCTGCCGGACAACGACATCCCGCTCTCGGAGGACGCCGAGCTGCGGGCCACCGCCGAGGCGACCGGCGTCGGCGACCTGCTGGAGATCGAGCGGCTGGGCCGCCGGGCCCCGCGCGCGCACCCCGGCCTGAACGTCACCGTGGTCCGCCCGGCCGTCCTGGTCGGCGGCACGGACACCGCCCTGACCCGCTACTTCGAGTCCCCGCGCCTGCTGGTCGTGGCGGGCTCCCGCCCGACCTGGCAGTTCTGCCACGTCGAGGACCTGGTCAGCGCACTGGAGTACGCGGCCCTGGAGAAGGTCGAAGGAGAGCTGGCGGTCGGCTGCGAGGGCTGGCTCGAACAGGAGGAGGTCGAGGAGCTGAGCGGCATCCGCCGCATGGAGCTCCCCTCCGCGGTGGCGCTGGGCGCGGCGGCCAGGCTGCACCGGATCGGCCTCACCCCGTCCCCGGCCGGGGACCTCGCGTACACGATGCACCCGTGGGTGGTCAGCGTCAGCCGGCTGCACGCGGCGGGCTGGCGGCCGCGCTGGACCAACGAGGAGGTGCTGGCGGAGCTCCTCCAGGAGGTCGCGGGCCGGCACACCGTCGCGGGGCGCCGGCTGGGCCGCAAGGACGCCACGGCCGCGGGTGCGGCGGGGGCGACGGTCGCGCTGCTGGGCGCCGCCGCCGCGATCCGCGCCGCGCGCCGGCGCCGGGGCATCTGACCCCGCCCGGGCTCGGGGCCGGCCGGGGCGCGGCCTCCGGTGCGGCGCCGCTACCGGGGGGGGGGCCGGCCCCCCCCCCCCCCCCGCCGGCCCCCCCCCCCCGGGGGGGGTGGGGTGGGGGCGCGCGCGCCCGGCCCGCGCCCGGGCCTGAGAGAGGGG
>NZ_JBHXKA010000116.1:0-25412 GCF_042722885.1 Streptomyces sp. NPDC058401 | reverse complement strand
GCTAGGTGGAGATGTCGCAATCCACACCGAACCCGGAGGCCCTCACCCATTTCAAGAACCCAGCACGCGTGTCACCAACGTCTCGGGACAACACATCTAGGCCGTCTCTTTCGGATCTTGCCGGGCCCGCGACGCCTGGCACCGCACCTGGCCGCACTACCGAGGCGACCACGTACGCCCAGTACGCGAACACCCCGGCAGCACGCCCAGGTGCGGTGCCAGACGCCGCGGGCTCGGCCGACAAGATCCGAAAGAGACGACCTAGGCGCCGACCCCCGGAGACCCGCCGGGGCAGGCACCCCCCGCGCATCCCGTCACCCGGTAACCTCGCCCGAATGACGGCACTTTCCCACCACAGCAATGGTCACGTCGAGCAACCGGGGCGCGACGGGGTCACCGCGACCGCCGAGGCCGATCCGCACGCCATCGGCCCGGTGCAGACCTCGTACGCCCCCGATCGCGACGGGGATCCCGATCCCGGCGAGATCGTGTGGACCTGGGTTCCCTTCGAGGAGAACGACGGGCGCGGCAAGGACCGGCCGGTGCTGGTCGTCGCCCGCGAAACGGGCGGCACGCTGCTGGCCGTGCAGCTGTCGAGCAAGCGGCACGACCACGACCGGGAGTGGGTCCCCATCGGGACCGGCCCCTGGGACAGCGCGGGCCGGGAGTCCTGGGTCGACGTGGACCGGGTGCTGCGCGTCCACGAGGACGGCATGCGGCGCGAGGCGTGCGCATTGGACCGGGGCCGCTTCCAGCTCGTCGTGGACCGACTCCGCGAGCGGTACGGCTGGCGCTAGGCCGGGGCCGTGCCGAGGCGTGACGGGCAGACGGCCGCGCCTCGGCATCGCCCGCCGCTCGCCCGCCGCTCGCCCGCCGCCCTACCGTTCGGGGGCGCCGTCCTCACCGTCCACCTCGTAGATCCGTCGCTGAAGCCGCTCCTCGGCCCAGTCCAGCCCGACGCCCAGGTCGAACCAGTGCCGGTCGCTGCGGAGTTCGGGCGGGAGGAGGTTCACCGCCGCCCAGGAGAACACTCCCAGGAGGAGGGAACGGCCGTGCTGCGCTGTGCGCACGGACAACGCGAACGGCGCGGCGAGTGCCGCGCGGCTGACCAGCACGATGTGTTCCTTCTCAGGATGCCGGGGCCCACCCGTGAGAAAGCGGGGCGTTTCGAGGATCTTGACCCATTCGAGCACCGCGTCCCCCACCTGGGCGCGCAAGGTCTCTTCGATTCCCTGCCGGACGGCGGCCGCGGGATCGTCGCCGAGCCAGCCGAGCCAGTGGTCGGGGTCGGTGAGCCCGGTGAAGTCGTCCTGTGGCACCCCGTGACGGGGGTTCCCCTGGTATTCACCTGTCAGTTTCCCGCTGCCGTCCACCAGCCACACGCCGCGGATCGCCTCGGGGGGCACGTAGCCGTTCGGATCGTCGATGTACGTCCGGTCGATCTCGGCGACGCGCCCACCGGGATTCTCCGCAGCCGCGGCCACCAACGCCGGCTCGGTCGGTATGCCCTTGCGTCGTCTTCGCGAGCCGAAGCCCTTCATGTCCCACCCCCACCGTCGTCCACCCGGTCGACGGCCATGGTGCCGCATCGGTCAGGTCCTCGTCAGGTCCTCATCAGGTCCGCCAGCACCCGCTCGAACGTCTCCCGCGTCTCCGGTTTCCGGTCGAGCACGCCGAACACCACCCGTTCGAACACGCCGGCGAACCGCCCCGCGAGCAGTCCGCGGAAGGCCTCCGCCACCTGGGCGGGGTCGTTCTGGAAGACCCCGCACCCCCAGGCCCCCAGGACCAGCCCCCGGTACCCGTGCAGCGCGGCCACCTCCAGGACCAGCTCGGCGCGGCGCGCGAGGGCGGCGGGGATCTCCGGCTCGCGGTCCGGTTCCTGGCGGCGGACGGTGCCCGCGTTCGGGGCCGGTGAGGTGAGGAATCCGGCCCGGAAGGGGGTGTCCAGCAGATCGCCCCGGTCGTCGCGGAAGACGGGCACCCCGGGCGAGTGAATCACCCGGTCGGTGTAGAAGGTGCTGACCTCGGCGCGGTGGATCTCGTAGTACTCCGGGGCCTCCAGGAGGGTCTCGTACAGCGCCGAAGCGCGGCAGAGGGCCTCCTCCTGCGCCTTGGCCCCGCGGACGTAGCCGCCCCCGGGATTCCGGGCCGAAGCGAAGTTCAGGACGGCCACCGAAACGGTCCCGGGGTGTTCCGCGGCGAGCCTGCGGGCGGCGACCGTGCTGCTCTCGCCGGTGACCTCGACTGCGGTCCGGCGGGCGTCGCGCCCGTCCGGGTCGCCTGGAATGACACGGTTTGGTCCGTATATTCTGGTTCCTGCCTTGGCCTCCGCCACGGCGGCGGCAACCGATACCTGCCGTCCCGACCGCGTCCGGTAGCCGCCGGCCGCAACGATCTCCGCATTCTCCCGCGCGATCTCGCGCAATCTGCCGCTCATGCAGTGATCTTCGGCGCACCGGCACGGCGCCCGCAATGGATTTGTGCCCCAAAGGACGGGTAGGCACGGGTGATGTCACAGCCGACGACAGGAGACGAGGGCCCCGTCATGCCCCAGGACTCACTCACCCGACTGACCGAAGCCACCGCCGAGGAGCTGATCCACGGCATCTGCTTCAAGACCGGCCCGCCCCGCCTGCTGGGCGCGGAGCTCGAATGGCTGGTGTTCGACGCCGAACGGCCCGGCCGGCCCGTTTCCCACGACCGCCTGGCCGCCGCGCACGACGCGGCACGCGCCCTCCCCCTCGGTTCCGGCGTCACCGTCGAGCCCGGCGGGCAGCTGGAGCTCAGCTCGCCCCCCGCCTCCTCCCTGACCGGCTGCGTCGACGGCCTCCAGGCCGATCTGACCGCCGTCCGGGGCGCCCTGCGCGACCAGGGACTGGTGCTGCGCGGACTCGGCCAGGACCCGCGCCGGCCGCTGCGCAGGATGCTGGCCAGCCCGCGGTACGAGGCCATGGAGACCTACTTCGACCGCACCGGGCCGGCCGGGCGCGCCATGATGCGCGCCTCGGCCTCCGTCCAGGTCAACGTGGACGCCGGTCACGAGGAGCCCGGCCCGCTGGGCCACGGCAGGCGCTGGCGCCTCGCCCACCTGCTCGGTGCGGTGCTGGTCGCCGCCTTCGCCAACTCCCCCGCGCACGAAGGCCCGTACGCCGGCTGGCGGTGCGCCCGCCAGGGGATCTGGAGCGATATCGACACCCGGCGCTCCCTCGCCCCGCCGCTGGAGGCGGAGCCGCGCGGTGCGTGGACCCGGCAGGCGCTGGACACCGAGGTGATGTGCGTGCGGACGGACGAGGAGGGCGTGCCCTGGACGGTGCCGCGCGGGCTGACCTTCCGCGACTGGCTGCGCTCCGGGGGCGGCCCCCGTCCGCCGACCGCCGCCGACCTGGAATACCACCTGACCACCCTGTTCCCGCCGGTGCGGCCCCGGGGCCATCTGGAGCTGCGGATGATCGACGCCCAGCCCGGCGAGGACGGCTGGCTGGTCCCGGTGGCCGTCGTGCACGCACTGTTCGACGACCCGGAGGCCGCGGAGACCGCGTACCGGGTGGCGAAGGGGCTGGCCGACACCTACGGCGCCCGGCCCGCGCCGCGCAATCCGCTGTGGCGGTCCGCCGCCCGCGACGCACTGTCCGATCCCGAGCTGCGGTCCGCGGCCCGCGCCTGCTTCCGGGCCGCGCTCTCGGCACTGCCGCGGCTGGGAGCCTCCGGCCATGTCGTGGACGCGGTAGGCGAGTTCACCGATCGCTACGCGTCCCGCGGCCGCTCCCCGGCCGACGACCGGACCGAACCACTGCAGACGGAGGCGCACCCGCAGCCGTCGACGCGCCCGCACCCGCGATCCCGACCGCAGCCGGCCGGCGAGGAGGCACGCTCATGACCGCCGAACCGGAGCTCCTGCGCGAGCGGGCCGCCGCCGCCCTGACCCGGGCGCGCGCCCGTACGGCCGGACTCACCGATGCCGTCAGCGAGGCCGAACTGACCGCCCAGCACTCCCCCTTGATGTCCCCGCTGGTCTGGGACCTGGCGCACATCGGGAACATGGAGGAGCTCTGGCTGCTGCGGAACGTCGCCGGCCGCGAGTCCCTGCACCCCGAGATAGACCCGCTCTACGATGCGTTCGAGCATCCCCGTGCGGAACGGCCGAAGCTGCCGCTGCTGAGCCCGGACGAGGCCCGCCGGTACGCCGCCGAAGTGCGCGGCCGGGTCTTCGACCTCCTCGACCGCACCCCCCTGGAGGGCACGGCCCTGCTGGACGGCGGCTACGTCTTCGGGATGATCGCCCAGCACGAACAGCAGCACGACGAGACGATGCTGATCACCCATCAGCTGCGCCAGGGTGCGCCCGTGCTGGCGGCTCCCGACCCGGATCCTCCGCAGGGACCGCCGCCGGCAGCGGCCGAAGTCCTCATACCCGCGGGCCCGTTCACGATGGGCACCTCCGCGGAGCCCTGGTCGCTGGACAACGAGCGGCCCGCGCACGAGCGCGAGGTCGAGGCGTTCTGGATCGACACCGTTCCGGTGACCAATGCCGCGTACCAGGAGTTCATGGCGGACGGCGGTTACCACGAGGAGCGGTGGTGGGAGGCGCCCGGCTGGTCGGAGATCCGCCGGCACGGGATCGAGGCCCCGCTGTTCTGGCACCGCGAGGGCGGCACCTGGCTGCGCCGCCGCTTCGGGGTCACCGAACCGGTGCCCGGGGACGAGCCGGTGCTGCACGTGAGCTGGTACGAGGCCGACGCGTACGCCCGCTGGGCGGGGCGGCGGCTGCCCACCGAGGCGGAGTGGGAGAAGGCCGCCCGCCACGACCCGGCGGCCGGGCGTTCCACCCGCTACCCGTGGGGCGACGCGGACCCCACGCCCGCCCACGCCAATCTCGGCCAGCGCCACCTGCGGCCGGCCCGGGCGGGCGCCTATCCGGCCGGGGCCTCCCCGCTCGGGGTGCGCCAGCTCATCGGCGACGTGTGGGAGTGGACGGCTTCGGACTTCCTCCCCTATCCCGGCTTCCGGGCGTTCCCCTACCGCGAGTACTCCGAGGTGTTCTTCGGCCCCGAGCACAAGGTGCTGCGCGGCGGTTCCTTCGCCGTGGACGCCGTGGCCTGCCGGGGCACCTTCCGCAACTGGGACCTCCCGGTGCGCCGGCAGATCTTCTCCGGGTTCCGGACCGCGCGCGGCGCCGCCCCCGCGGGCTCCCCCGCCAGTTCCCCCGCCGGGCAGGCCTGATGTGCCGTCACCTCGCCTACCTCGGGGCGCCCGTGAGCCTCGGCCGGGTGCTGAGCGAGCCCGAGCACTCGCTGGTCAGGCAGTCGTGGGAGCCGCGCCGCCAGCGTTCCGGCACGGTCAACGCCGACGGCTTCGGCGTCGGCTGGTACGCGGAGGGGGACCCGGTGCCCGCCCGGTACCGCCGGGCCGGGCCGATCTGGGGCGACCTGACCTTCGGCGACCTGGCCCGGGTGGTCCGCAGCGGTGCCGTACTGGCCGCCGTACGGGACGCCACGCGCCCCGGTGCGGACGGGGAGGCGGCGGCCGCGCCGTTCGCCGAGGGCCACTGGCTGTTCAGCCACAACGGCTCGGTGCGGGACTGGCCGGACGCCGCGGCCCCCGTCGCCGCGTCCCTGCCGCCCCAGGAACTGCTGTCGCTGGCCGCCCGTACGGATTCGGCGCTGATCTGGGCGCTGGTCCTGCACCGGCTGCGGAGGGACCCGGACCTGGGTGCGGCGCTGGCCGGAACGGTTCGGGAACTGGCCGGGGCCGCGCCCGGATCCCGGCTGAACCTGCTGCTGACCGACGGCGGGGCCGTCGCGGCGACGGCCTGGGGGGATTCCCTGTGGTACCTGGCCGACGCCGCGGCGCAGCGCACGGTGGTGGCCTCGGAGCCCTACGACGACGATCCGCGCTGGTGCGAGGTCCCCGACCGGACCCTGCTGACCGCCACGCGCACCCGGGTCGAACTCACCTCCCTGAAGGAGCCCGCCGCCGGCGCCCCGCGCACACCCCGCGCCCCTCACGCACTGTTCGCACCGCACACGCCGCACACACCGCCCACACCGCACGCACCGCACGCACCGCAGCAAGGAGACGAAGGCCAGTGAACGACTTCCAGCTGACGCGCACCCTCGACGAGCACACCGCCGAGACGGCGCTGCGCACGGATGTGCACGACGGGCTGACCCGGTCCCCCAAGTCGCTGCCGCCCAAGTGGTTCTACGATGCCCGGGGCAGTGAACTCTTCGAGGAGATCACCCGGTTGCCCGAGTACTACCCGACGCGTGCCGAGCGGGAGATCCTGCTCGAACGGGCCCGGGAGATCGCCTCGGTGAGCGGGGCCCGCACCTTGGTGGAGCTGGGTTCCGGCTCCTCGGAGAAGACCCGGCACCTGATCGAGGCGCTGCCCGCGCTGGACACGTACGTACCGGTGGACGTGAGCGAGAGCGCGCTGACCGGGGCGGCGAAGGTCCTGCTGGAGGAGCATCCGGGGCTGCGCGTGCACGCGTTGCTGGCCGACTTCACGCGCGCGCTGCAACTGCCGGACTCCCCCGGACCCCGGCTGGTGGTGTTCCTGGGCGGCACGATCGGGAACCTGCTGCCGCCGGAGCGGGCCGTGTTCCTGGCGGACGTACGGGCGATGCTGTCGCCCGGGGACGCGCTGCTGATGGGGACGGACCTGGTGAAGGACCCGGCCGTCCTGGTGTCGGCGTACGACGACGCGCAGGGGGTCACGGCCGAGTTCAACAGGAACGTGCTGTCCGTGGTGAACCGGGAGTTGGGCGCGGATTTCCACACCGCCGACTTCGCGCACGTGGCGGTGTGGAACCGGGAGCACGAATGGATCGAGATGCGGCTGCGGGCCCGCAGGCCCTTGGTGGTGAAGGTCCGGGCGCTGGATCTGGAGGTGCCCTTCGAGGCGGGTGAGGAGATCCTGACGGAGATCTCGGCGAAGTTCCGTCAGGAGGGAATCCGTAAGGAACTGGCCGCGGCGGGGCTTGAGTTGACCCATTGGTGGACGGACGCCGGGGGCCGCTTCGCCCTGTCGCTGTCGGTGGCCGACGGCATCGGCACCGACGGCTGGGCGGGCACGCCGGACAGCAGCAGCGGCGGCGCCGGCCGGGACACGGGTACCGGTTCGCCGAGCACGGCGGCCTGAGCCGCGGCCGCGAGGTCCCGCCGGTGCGCGTACCGGCCCGGCGGGATCCGCGGCAGCAGCCGGACCTCGGCGCGCACCCCGCGGGCCCGCGCGATCCGCCACAGGGAGGCGGTCAGCGGATCGTCCCCGACGAAGGCGGGCGCCCCGGCCGGGCCGCCGCCGTCGAGCAGGTAGCTGATCCGTACGGGCTGTACGGGTACGCGCGCGTCCAGCGCGGCCTGGAACGCGGCCCGGCGGAACGGCCCTTGGGCGCGCCCGCACCAGGTGGAGCCCTCGGGGTACACGGTGACGCGGTCGCCGTCGAGCAGGGCCCGGGTGAGGAGGCCGACGGTGGCGGGCAGGCTGCGCAGCCGGTCGCGTTCGATGTAGAGGGTGCCGGCCTGCCGGGAGAGCGGTCCGAGCACCGGCCAGCTGCGGATGTCGCTCTTGGCCAGCATCCGGGAGGGCAGGACGGCGGCGACGAGCGGGATGTCGAGCCAGGAGATGTGGTTGGCGACGATCAGCCGGCCGCGGCCGGGCCCGATTCCGGGGCCGAGCCCCGACCCGGACCCGGACCCGGACCCGGACCCGGGCCCTGCGCCGGGCGTCCCGTGCACGGTGATCCGCAGGCCGAAGGCGCCCAGCAGAGCCGCGGCCCAGGCCCGTACCAGCACGTGCCGGGCCCGCTCCGGCAGCAGCCGCAGCGGCGGGGCTCCCAGGATTCCGAGCAGGACCACGCCGATGGCGGCGGCGAGCCGCAGGACCGCGAACGGCACGCTCGCGGTGCGCCCCTCGTGGCCGGCGCAGTCCGCGGGGGTACAGGGCGAGGTCGGGAGCCAGGTGCTCATGAGGCCGGGGCGAGCGACAGGAAGTGCTTGAGGTAGCGCGGGTTGGTGCGCCGCAGGGAGAGCAGGACGTACAGGTCGGCGCAGCCGAACTCGGCGTCCAGGGCGGCCTCGCCGCAGACCCAGGCGCCGAGGCGGAGGTAGCCGCGCAGCAGCGGGGGCAGTTCCGTCCGGCTCGGGAAGGCGATGCCCTCGGGGTTCCAGGGGAGGTGCGGGGTGACCCGGTACTCGACGGGGGCGAGGCTGCGGGTGAGGACGTTCTCCCGGGTGGCGGCGGCCAGCACCCCGCCGTCGGAGAGCGGTACGGAGCAGCAGCCGGCGAGCCAGTTGTGCCCGGAGCGGTCCATGTAGCGGGCGAGGCCCGCCCAGATCAGGGCGATGACGGCGCCGTTGCGGTGGTCGGGGTGGACGCAGGAGCGGCCGACCTCGACCAGGTCGGGGCGGATGGGGGCGAGCGCGGAGAGGTCGAACTCGCCTTCCGAGTAGAGGCGCCCGGCCATGGCGGCGCGTTCGGGGGGCAGCAGCCGGTAGGTGCCGACGACCTGCTCGGTCTCCTCGTCCACGACGAGGAGGTGGTCGCAGTAGGCGTCGAAGGCATCGGAGTCCAGGCCCGGCTCCGGGCCGTCGAGACGGGCGCCGAGCTCTCCGGCGAAGACCTGGTGGCGCAGCCGCTGTGCGGCGCGGACCTCGTTCTCGTCGCGGGCGATGCGGACGGCGTAGCGGGGTGCGGGGGTGTCGGTGTCCGCCGGGCGCCGGGCGGGCGCGGGAGCGGGGAGGAGGGCGGGGGTCACGGCGGACGGGGACAGGGGGGCGATGGTCATGACGGCTCCTGGTCCGGCACGGGAAGCCAGGCCGGCGGGTGTGTGGCCTGGCTTCTTTACTTCTTCCGTGACCGGCTGGATTCGACATGGCCGCTTCGCGGCCCTTGGATGTGCGGACGCTGAACTTGGCGGGCGCCTTGATCAGCGGTCGGAGCTGAGGACCTTGCTCATGGTGTCGGAGGCCGCCTTCGCCGCCTGCTCGGGGTCCTGGCCGGTGAGCACGGCCGTCATGAACGGCTTGATCGGGTTCTTGGCCTCCACCTCGGCCCAGCGCGGGGACTGCGGGGTGGCGCGCCCCTGGGCGGCGCCGGGGGCCATCGCGGCGGCGCCGTCGTTGCCCGCGACCACGTGCGCGAGGGTGGACTTGTTGGGTACGTAGCTCATCGTGCGGGCGAGTTCGGTCTGCCACTTCTCGCTGACCAGGGCCGTGATCACGTCGACGGCGTGCTTACGCTGCTTCGTCTTCTCGGGGATGATCAGGTCCGAGCCGCCGGTGAAGACCGAGCCCACCTTCTCGGCGGTCTTGCCGGGGATCGGGAAGAAGCCGAGCTTGCCCTTGAGGTCCGGGTTCGCGGCCTCGATGGCGGCGGCCTGGCCGGGCGTGGCGATGATCTGGGCGATCCCGCCGCGGGCGAAGACGTCGGACTGCGGGGGCGTCTCCTCGTCGGCCTCCTTAGGGCCGTCGCCGAGGGCCTGGAGCTGCTTGTAGAACTCCATTCCGGCCAGGGCCTTCGGCTCGTCGAGGGTGCCGATCCACTGGCCGCTGCTCTCGACGGCGAGCTCGCCGCCCTCGTCCCAGATGAACCCGGCGAGGACGTACCAGTTCTGCCCGGCGAGGTAGATACCCTGCTGGGGGCCCTTGTCGAGCTTCTGCGTGGCCTGGATCCACTCCTGGCGGGTCTTGAGCGGAGCCTTCACCCCGGCGTCCGCGAAGAGGTCCTTGTTGTAGATCACCACGCGGTTGGCGGCGTACCACGGGACGCCGAACTGGGCGCCGTTGACCTTGCCGGGCTCGGACAGACCCTTCAGCCAGTCCTTGCCGTCCCATTCGCGCAGGGCTTCCAGGGTGAGTTCGGAGACGCCGCCGCCCTCGACGTACTGCGCGACCTGGGTGTTGCCGACCTCGATGACGTCGGCTCCGTCCTCGCTCTTGCCGGACAGGACGGCGTTGACCTTGTCCCCGATGCCCGTCCACTCCTGGATCTTCACTTCGAGGTCCACGCCCGGGTGTTCCTTCTCGAAGCTGGTGGTGAACTGGCCTATGAACTCTTCGGAGGCGCTGCCCTTCATCAGCCAGAGCGTCACCTTCTGCGTACCTCCGCCCGACCCGGCGAGGCTGCAGCCGGTGAGGGCGGTCGCGGCCGCGAGAGCGGTGGACACGGCAAGGAAGCGCATCTTCACGAAGGTCACCTTCTGGGGATTGGATCGCAGATGGCTTGAAATTGGCATAGACCAATGGGTGGGTCAAGGGGGTATCGCTATGGATTCTTCACGCAAAGTTCGCGGACCAGGACTTACTGGGGCACCGTAGAACAAGGCAACAGCCACCCAGTGTCCGGGAGACCCCCATGTCCAATCACACGTACCGGGTGACCGAGATCGTGGGCACGTCCCACGAGGGCATCGACCAGGCCATCCGCAACGGCGTCGCCCGCGCGGGCGAGACCCTGCACAACCTCGACTGGCTCGAAGTGGTCCAGATCAGAGGACACATCGAAAACGGCGAGATCGCGCACTATCAGGTGGGCATCAAGGTCGGTTTCCGGCTCGACGACGGCGAGGCCTGAAGGCCGGTTTCCGCGACCTCTTCCGGCGGGCCGGGTCGGCGCGGACGGGCGGGCGGGCGAGCCGTCCGGGCGGGCCGAGGAGCCCGGCCCGCCCGAGCGGACCCCGGGGCGCCCTCCGCAGGGCGTTCCGGCCGCCCTCAGGTGCGGCCCTCGCCCTCAGGTGCGGCCCTCGCCCTCCTGCGCGTCCTTGAGCTCCGGCGCGTCCGCCGCCCAGTCCGCCAGGACCACCCGGAAGCCCTCCGCGCGCGCCGCCCGGCACACCAGCTCGTCGTCGTCCACCAGCATCCGCACCTCGCGGCCCCGCGAGATCCGCCGGAGGACCTCCAGCTTGGTCGTCCGGGCGGGCCGCCGGTCCTGGTTCCCGCGCATCCACAGCCGCCCCTCGGGCAGCCCGTTGCGGGCGAGCCAGTCCTCCGTGTCCGCCCGGCAGCGCTCCGGGCGGCCGGTGAGGTACGTGACCTCGCAGTCGGCCGCGCTCTCCACCGCGAGCGCGATCCCGCGGGCGAGGGGCGGATCGGCCGGGGCCGCGCCGAAGAAGCCGCTCCAGTCGCGCGGCCGGCGCTCCAGGAAGTGCTGGCGGTGGGCCGTGTCGGCCAGGGTGTTGTCGATGTCGAAGACGGCCAGGGGCCTTCGGTTCTGAGTCTCGGTCACCCCGCCAGCCTAAGCATCCTCACCCCCGGGGAATCCTGACGCCCTCCGCGCGTTGAACCAGGTGTGATCCGCACACTCTCGATACTCGACCGGTCCCGCACCCGCGAGGGGCACCCCGCCTCCGAGGCCCTGCGCGACACCGTGGAGCTGGCGCGCACCGCCGAGCGGCTCGGGTACCGGAGGTTCTGGGTCTCCGAGCACCACAGCGTGCCCGGGGTCGCCGGATCCGCGCCCACGGTGCTCGCCGCCGCCGTGGCCGGGGCGACCTCCCGGATCCGCGTCGGCACGGGCGGGGTGATGCTGCCCAACCACCAGCCCCTGGTCGTCGCCGAGCAGTTCGGGGTCCTGGAGTCGCTGTTCCCCGGCCGGATCGACATGGGCCTCGGCCGCTCCGTCGGCTTCACCGGCGGGATCCGCCGCGCGCTCGGGCGGGACACCGCCGACGCCGACCGGTTCGAGGAACAGCTCGCGGAGCTCCTGGGCTGGATCGACGGCTCCCAGGGGGCGTACCCCGATGTGCACGCCCGCCCGGCGGAGGGGATGCGGATCCCGGCGTACGTGCTGGCCACCGGCGAGGGGGCGGGCATCGCGGCCCGCGCCGGGCTGCCCCTGGTCGTGGGGGACCTGCGGGCCCGGGCCCGGGTCGCGGAGATCGTCACGGCCTACCGCGAGGAGTTCCGGCCCTCCGCCCGGGGCTCCCGGCCGTACGTCGTGGCCTCCGGGACGGTCGCCGTGGCCGCCACCACCGAGGCCGCCCGGCGGATCCTGGTGCCGGAGGCCTGGGCCGTCGCGTACTCGCGGACCCGGGGCAGCTTCCCGCCGCTCCGTCCGGCCGAGGAGATCGAGGCCCTCCCCATGAGCGCCAAGGAGCGGGAGCTGTACGAGGGCGCCCTCGCGGGACACATCCACGGCACGGAGGAGCAGGTCGCGGCGGAGCTGTCCGAGGTCGCGGAGCTGACCGGGGCGGACGAGCTGCTGGTCACCACGTCCACGTACGACCGGACGGCGCTCCTGGACTCCTTCGGGCGGCTCGCCCGGCTCGCCGGCCTCACGGAGCACCCGGACGGGCACGCACACTAAACTAGGACGAATGCGCCAGCCCGCCGCCCCGCACGCCCTCGATCCCTACGTCCGCGTCCGCGGCGCCCGGGAGCACAATCTGCGCGGGGTCGACGTGGACATTCCGCGTGACGCGCTGACCGTGTTCACCGGGGTCTCCGGCTCCGGGAAGAGCTCGCTGGCCTTCGGCACGCTCTTCGCCGAGGCCCAGCGCAGGTACTTCGAGTCCGTGGCCCCGTACGCCCGCCGGCTGATCCACCAGATCGGCGCGCCGAAGGTCGACTCCGTCACCGGGCTCCCGCCCGCCGTCTCGCTGGAGCAGCGGCGTTCCTCCCCCGGGTCCCGGTCCTCGGTCGGGACCGTGACCACCCTGTCCAACTCGCTGCGGATGCTGTACTCACGGGCCGGCTCCTACCCGCCGGGCGCCGAGCGCCTGGACTCCGACTCCTTCTCCCCCAACACAGCCGCCGGGGCCTGTCCTTCCTGTCACGGCCTCGGGCGGGTGCACCGCACCAGCGAGGAACTGCTGGTACCCGAAGCGGGGCTGTCGATCCGTCAGGGTGCCATCGCGGCCTGGCCCGGCGCCTGGCAGGGCAAGAACCTGCGCGACATCCTGGAGGCCCTCGGCCACGACGTGGACGCGCCCTGGCGGGAGCTGCCGGCGGCGGACCGCGAGTGGATCCTGTTCACCGAGGAGCAGCCGGTGGTGACGGTGCATCCGGTGCGGGAGGCCGACCGGATCCAACGCCCGTACCAGGGCACGTACATGAGCGCCCACCGGTACGTGATGCGGACCTTCGCCGACAGCAAGAGCCTCACCCTGCGGGCCCGCGCCGAGAAGTTCCTCACCCATGCGCCGTGCCCGGTGTGCGGGGGCAGGCGGCTGCGCCCGGAGGCCCTGGCCGTGACCTTCGCGGGCCGCACCATCGCCGAGCTGGCGGCGCTGGCGCTGACGGAGCTGGACGGGGTACTGGCCACCGCGCACGGCGGCGGCGAAGCGTCCCGGGTCCTCACCGAGGACCTGCGCTCCCGGATCGGCCCGGTCACCGAGCTGGGGCTGGGCTACCTGAGCCTGGACCGCGCCGCCCCGACCCTGTCGGCTGGCGAGCTGCAACGGCTGCGGCTGGCCACGCAGTTGCGTTCGGGACTGTTCGGGGTGGTCTACGTGCTGGACGAGCCGTCGGCGGGGCTGCACCCGGCCGACACGGAGGCGCTGCTCGGCGTCCTGGACCGGCTCAAGGAGGCCGGGAACACGGTGTTCGTGGTGGAGCACGACCTGGCCGTGGTGCGGCACGCGGACTGGCTGGTGGACGTCGGCCCGCTCGCCGGGGAGCACGGCGGCAGGGTGCTGCACAGCGGCCCCCCGGAGGCCCTGGCGGCGGTGGCGGACTCGGCGACGGCCCCGTACCTGTTCGGGGCCCGGCGGCCCGACGAGTGGCGCTCGGGGGCCGCACGGAAGGCGACCGGGAGCATCCGGCTCCGCGGTGTCGACCGGCACAACTTGCGTGATCTGGAAGCGGAGTTCCCGCTCGGGGTGTTCACGGCGGTGACCGGGGTGTCGGGATCCGGGAAGTCCACGCTGGTGGGCCAGGTCCTCGCGCGGGAGGTCCACGAGCGGCTGGCGGAGCCGGAGTTCCCCGTGCGGCGGCTGGTGGAGGTGGACCAGAAGCCGATCGGCCGGACCCCGCGCTCCAACCTGGCCACGTACACCGGGCTGTTCGACGTGGTGCGCCGGCTCTTCACGGCGGCGCCGGAATCGAAGGCGCGGGGCTGGAAGGCGGGCCGTTTCTCCTTCAACGTGCCGGGCGGGCGGTGCGAGTCCTGCCAGGGCGAGGGCTTCGTCTCGGTGGAGCTGCTGTTCCTGCCCAGTACCTACGCCCCGTGCCCGGAGTGCGCGGGTGCCCGGTACAACTCCGAGACCCTGGAGGTCCGTTACGCGGGACTGACCATCGCGGAGGTGCTCGACCTGACGGTGGAGTCGGCGGCTTCCTTCTTCGCCGGGGTCCCGGCGGCGGCCCGCAGCCTCGGCGCGCTGTCGGACATCGGCCTGGGGTACCTGCGGCTCGGGCAGCCCGCCACGGAGCTGTCGGGCGGCGAGGCGCAGCGCATCAAACTGGCGACGGAGCTCCAGCGCGTGCGCCGCGACCACACCCTGTACCTGCTGGACGAGCCGACGACGGGGCTCCATCCGGCTGATGTCACGGTGCTGCTGCGGCAGTTGCACGGCCTGGTGGACGCCGGACACTCGGTGGTGGTCGTGGAGCACGACATGGCGGTGGTCGCGGGCGCCGACTGGGTCATCGATCTGGGGCCGGGCGGCGGCGCGGACGGCGGCCGGGTGGTGGCCGCGGGCACACCGGCCGAGGTGGCCCGCGCCACGGGCAGCCGTACGGCGTCCTATCTGGCGCAGGCCCTCGCGCAGGCCCTCGCGTCGGGCCGGTAGCCGTCGGGGCCGGTGATCGGCAGCTGCCGGCAAGACGGCAGGTCAGGCGTCCGCGGGCTTGGCGAAGTCTCCGTAGCCCTGCCAGTCGAGGACGACGCACGGGTCGTCGCCGAGCACCCAGGCGTCGTGGCCGGGATCGATCTGGATGAAGTCCCCGGGTCGCGCCTCGATGCTGTCACCGTCGTCCATGACGACCTTCATCCGGCCGCTGACGATGTAGCCCACGTGGGCGGCCTGGCAACTGTCGGTTCCCGCAATGGGCTTGATGTGCTGCGACCACTGCCATCCGGGCTCGAACACGGCCCGGCCGACCGGCCCGCCGGCGGTGTCGAGCAGATCGAGTCTGCCCTTGCCGTCCTCGAACCGTCGTGTCTCGTCAGCGGAATCGAAGCCCCTTCGGACGATTCCCGTCATGATCGTCGACCTCCCGGCGCACCACGGCCCCGAGTCCACTTCTCAGCGTACGCCCGTACCGGCCGGTCACCGCGGTGTCCCGGCACGGCCCGGCACCTCCGCTACGCGTCCCCGTGGAGCAGGTGCTGCGGAAGTTCGCGGAAGGTCCAGATGCCCTGTCTGCGGGTGAGCGTCCACACGAGGTCGTAGCGGTCGGGCCAGGCGGCCGGCAGCCCCAGCACGTTCTGCGCTCCGAGGCTCCGGATCAGCCGGGGCATCCCCTGGTGCTCCCAGCAGACCAGGACGGGCATCCGCGCCGCCAGCACCGCCCCGGCCAGGGCGGGCTCGGCTCCGACGGCGAACTCGGCGCGGACGGGCGTACCCAGGGCGGTGGCGAGCGTCTCCACGGTCTGGCGGCACCGCGCGGGCGCCCCCGGCTTGCCGCCGGCCGCGAAGACGGCCCCGGGCCGGGGCAGGACGGCACCCTTGGCCGGCGGGAAGAGGGCGGGCAGCTCCTGGGCGCGGCGCAGGCCCCGGACGGCGAGGGAGCCGGGGGTCTCGTTGCCCTCGTCGTCCTCGCCGGTGTCCCCGGCGTACGGCTTCTCCGCGTGCCGGATCAGCATGACCAGCGCGTCCTTGGCGGCCTCGGGGCCGGGGCGCGGCGTCGGGGGCCGCTGCTCCCCGGCGCAGCCGGCCACCGTCAGCGGGGCGAGGGCGGCGGCCAGCACGGTGCGGCGGCGCGGGCCGGATCCGGCGGGGGTGGGAGGGCCTTGAGACATGCGCCCACTGTCACCCACGCCCGGGAGGGCGGCGGGTCACGGCGCGACGGGAGCCGCTCCGATCATCCGATCGGCGGACCCGTCGTGGTCGTGCGCGGAAGGATCGGGGACGTTCCCGGCGGGCCGGCCCTTCGCGGCGGCCCGGCCCGCGGCCTCGTGCGGCGAGGCGACGGGGAAGTAGGCCTCCAGGAAGGCCCTGAGCTCGCGGTGCTGCTCCTCGGGAGACACCTCGGTGCCCGAGTCGTCGGCGAGGCAGAAGGCATCGGTGCCCCGGTCGCGCAGCAGGCCGCCCAGCCGCTTGAGCTCCTTGGTCCCGGCGGTGGACACGTACGCGGTGGCCAGGTCGCCTTCCACCGCGCGCCCCTGGGCGAGTGCCAGATGCAGGGCGAGGGTGACGGGGGCGAGGTCGGTGGCGCTGCGGAAGACGGACCGGCTGGTCGCGTCGAGCCCGCCGGGCAGTGCCTCTTCGAGCCGGGCGTAGAGGGAGCGGCTCTGCGCGTACGGGGCGTGCGCGAGGATGCGCGGGTACGTGCGTCCCGCGAGCGCTTCCACGGTGCGGCGGGTGGCCCGCTGCGAGGTGGTGTAGACGTCGTCGTGGCTGTCCGGGGAGCTGGGCGGGACGGCCCGGGTGTCGTGGAAGACCTTCGGCAGACCGGACGGCAGGAAGTAGTTCTGCGGGCGCTGGGGGCGGCCGAGGAAGATGTCGTCGTTGAAGTAGAGGTAGTGCTCGGCGAGGCCCGGTATGCGGTGCAGCTGGGTTTCGATGGCGTGCGAGTTGAAGACGGGCAGGGCGCCGGGGTCGGCGAACAGCTCCCGGTGGTGGACCACGGTGAGACCGGGGTGCTCCGCGGCCAGCCAGTCCGGGACCTGGTCGTCGGTGACGAGGAAGACCCGGCGGATCCAGGGTGCGTAGGCCGCGATCGAGCGCAGGCAGGAGCGCAGCTCGCCGCGGTCGCGGAAGCGGTGGTCCCCGCTGTCGGCGGTGTCGGCGTCGGAGGTGTCGGCGTCGGGGGTGTCGGCACCGGCGGGGCTGTCGGTCTCCACGGACTCGACGGTCTCCACCGACTCGCCGGTCACGTCGGCCGCGGCCGCCCGGTCCCGGCGGCGGCGCCACTGCGGGTCCGAGCCGTCCACCCAGGTGATCACGGCGTCGATGGGGAAGTCGATGTCCTCGGGGAAACGGCGGTCGAGGGCCGTCAGGACCGGGTACTCACGGTCGCCGATGCGCCGGTGGGCGGTGGCCGCCATCGAGGGCACCCACCAGCCGAAGGGGGTCTCCCGGAGGGAGGCGACCCCGCCGGGGCCGTTGGCCGGCTTCCAGAACTCCAGCTCACAGCCCTGTTCGGGGCCCATGTGGAGGGTGTACCCGGAGGTGACCACGGGGATGTAGAGCCGGATCCCCGCGACGACCGCGCCGGGCGTCTCGGCCTCCGCCGCGGCGACGGCCTCGGGCAGTTCCTCGGCGAGGGCGGTGCCGAGCGCGGTGCGGGGGCCGAGGAGGTCGGCGTAGACGGGCCGGCCGGCGAAGCCCTTCGCGCAGGCGGCGAGCACGTCGGCGCGGGTGCCGGGGGCGAGCGCCACCCGGTGGACCAGTTCCCCGTCGGGGACCAGGCCGTAGGGCATCGATGCCGCTTCCAGGACCTCGGCGACCTCGCGGAGGTTCAGCTCGGCGAGTTGGGCGGGGAGCAGGTCGTCCCGTACGACGGCCAGCCGGCCCCCGCGTTCGACGATGCTGCCGGATTCGTTCGCCTGCGCCAGGATCTCCCGTTCGCGGACGGTCCGCCGGGCCTCCCGCGCCTGTGCCGGGGTCCGGGACCCGCGTCCGCGCTCCGCGCCTTTCGGCTGCGACGACGACGCGGTCCGCTGGAACGGCATCCAGCTCAGATGCCGACGGATGCCGCTCATGATCACCTCAGGGCTCGTGGACGCAGAAATCGGCCCCACGGTGCACGGCGGCCCCCGGTGGCCGAAACTCACCTTACGGGTCGGTGTCCGAAAGGTGAACAGGATCTTCCCCCCGTGACCTCATTCTTATGAAATCCACAGGTCAGCGGGGGCCCCGACGAACGGCCCGCAGCCACTCCTTGTTCATGGCGGCGATCGACGGGAGCGGGATCCCCTTGGGGCAGGCGGTGGCGCACTCGCCGGTCAGGGTGCACCCGCCGAAGCCCTCGGCGTCCATCGTGGCGACCATGTCCAGGACCCGGGTCTCGCGCTCCGGCGACCCCTGCGGGAGCACGTTCAGGTGGTTGACCTTCGCGGAGGTGAAGAGCATCGCGGAGCCGTTGGGGCAGGCCGCCACGCAGGCCCCGCAGCCGATGCACTCGGCGTGCTCGAAGGCGTAGTCGGCGTCGGGCTTGGGCACGGCCGTGGCGTGCGCCTCGGGAGCGGAACCGGTCGGGGCGGTGATGTAGCCGCCGGCCTGGATGACCCGGTCGAGCGCCCCGCGGTCGACGACGAGGTCCTTCACGACGGGGAAGGCCGAGGCGCGCCAGGGTTCGACGTCGATGGTGTCGCCGTCGGTGAAGGAGCGCATGTGGAGCTGGCAGGTCGTGGTGCGCTCAGGACCGTGGGCGTCGCCGTTGATGACGAGGCTGCACGCGCCGCAGATGCCCTCGCGGCAGTCGTGGTCGAAGGCGACGGGGTCCTCTCCGCTCAGGATGAGGTCCTCGTTGAGGGTGTCGAGCATTTCGAGGAAGGACATGCCCTCCGAGATGCCGTCGACCTCGTACGAGGCCATCGCGCCGGGTTCGGCGGCGTTCTTCTGGCGCCAGACGCGCAGGGTGAGCTTCATGCGTAGCTCCGCTGGGTGGGGTGGACGTACTCGAAGACGAGGTCTTCCTTGTGCAGGACGGGCGCGGCGCCGGTTCCGGTGTACTGCCAGGCGGCCGCGTACCCGAACTCCTCGTCCCGGCGGGCGGCTTCGCCGTCCGGGGTCTGGGACTCCTCGCGGAAGTGGCCGCCGCAGGATTCGGCGCGGTGGAGGGCGTCGAGGCACATCAGCTCGGCGAGCTCCAGGTAGTCGACGATGCGGTTGGCCTTCTCCAGCGACTGGTTGAACTCCTCGCCGCTGCCCGGCACCTTGATCCGCTGCCAGAATTCCTCGCGGATCTCGGGGATCCGGGCGAGGGCCTTGCGCAGGCCCTCCTCGGTCCGGGCCATCCCGCAGTACTCCCACATCAGTTCGCCGATCTCCCGGTGGAAGGAGTCGGGCGTGCGGTCGCCGTCGACGGCGAGCAGCTTGGCGAGGCAGTCGCGGGTCTCGCGGACGGCGGCCGCGGCCTCGGGGTGGGTGTCGTCGACGGTGTCCAGGTGCGGGTTGCGGGCCAGGTAGTCGTTGATGGTGGAGGGGAGCACGAAGTAGCCGTCGCCGAGGCCCTGCATGAGGGCGGAGGCGCCGAGGCGGTTGGCGCCGTGGTCGGAGAAGTTGGCCTCGCCGATCGCGAACAGGCCGGGGACGGTGGTCTGGAGGTCGTAGTCGACCCACAGTCCGCCCATCGTGTAGTGCACGGCGGGATAGATCCGCATGGGGACCTCGTACGGGTTCTCCGCGGTGATCCGCTCGTACATGTCGAAGAGGTTGCCGTACTTCTCGGCGACCTTCTCCTTGCCCATGCGGCGGATGGCGTCGGCGAAGTCGAGGTAGACCCCCTGGCCGCCGGGGCCCACGCCGCGGCCCTCGTCGCAGACGTTCTTGGCCGCGCGGGAGGCGATGTCGCGGGGCACGAGGTTGCCGAAGGAGGGGTAGATCCGCTCCAGGTAGTAGTCGCGTTCCGCTTCCGGGATGTCGGCGGCGGGGCGGGTGTCGCCCTCGGCCTTGGGGACCCAGATGCGGCCGTCGTTGCGCAGGGACTCGCTCATCAGCGTGAGCTTGGACTGGTGGTCGCCGGTGCGCGGGATGCAGGTGGGGTGGATCTGGGTGAAGCAGGGGTTCGCGAAGTAGGCGCCGCGCCGGTGGGCCCGCCAGACGGCGGTCGCGTTGGAGTTCATGGCGTTGGTGGAGAGGTAGAAGACGTTGCCGTAGCCGCCGCTCGCGAGGACGACGGCGTCCGCGTAGTGGGTCTCGATCCTGCCGGTGACCAGGTCGCGGGCGACGATCCCGCGGGCCACGCCGTCGACGGTGATCAGGTCGAGCATCTCGGTGCGGGCGTGCATCTCGACGTTGCCGGCGGCGATCTGCCGCGAGAGCGCCTGGTAGGCGCCGAGGAGGAGCTGCTGTCCGGTCTGTCCGCGGGCGTAGAAGGTGCGGGAGACCTGGACGCCGCCGAAGGAGCGGGTGTCGAGGAGGCCGCCGTACTCGCGGGCGAAGGGAACGCCTTGGGCCACGCACTGGTCGATGATCTCGACGGAGATCTGGGCGAGGCGGTGGACGTTGGACTCGCGGGCGCGGAAGTCGCCGCCCTTGACGGTGTCGTAGAAGAGGCGGTGCACGGAGTCGCCGTCGTTGCGGTAGTTCTTGGCCGCGTTGATGCCGCCCTGCGCGGCGATGGAGTGGGCACGGCGCGGGGAGTCGGAGAAGCAGAACTGGACGACGTGGTAGCCCTGTTCGGCCAGGGTGGCACCGGCGGCGCCACCGGCCAGGCCGGTGCCGACCACGATGACGGTGTGCCCGCGCCGGTTGGCCGGGTTGACCAGCTTGGCCTCGAAGCGGCGGCGGTCCCAGCGCTCGGCGATGGGGCCCTCGGGGGCCTTGGCGTCGGCGATCGGATCACCGGTGGTGTAGTCGGCGTAGTCGTTGCTCATGTCAGCTCACCACTCCGGTCATGACGGCGACGGGTACGGACACGAAGCCCGCGAAGAGGACGAGGGCGAGGGCGTTGGCGAGGAACTTCAGGGTCCTGTCCCGCCGGGCGTTGCCCGCGCCCAGGGTCTGGGCGGCGCTCCAGAAGCCGTGGCGGACGTGCAGTCCGAGGGCGGCCATCGCCACGAGGTAGATGGTGTTTCCGTACCAGGTGGAGAAGGTGGCGAGGACGTTCTCGTACGGGTGCCCGGCCCAGGCCCGCTCGTTCACGGTGAGCGTGGTGAGGTCGAGCAGGTGCCACACGATGAAGAGGGCGAGGATGATTCCGCCCCAGCGCATGGTGCGGGTGGCGTAGCTCGCGCGGCGGCGCTTGTGGGCGTACTTCACCGGGCGCGCCTTGATGTCGCGGCGGCTCAGCTGGTACGCGCAGACCCCGTGCGCGACGACGGCCGCGAGCAGGGCCACCCGGACGATCCACAGGGCCCACTCGTGGTGCAGGAAGGGCGATCCGAGGGTGCGGAGCCAGTGGGCGTAGCCGTTGAACTCCTCCGCACCGAAGAAGATCTTGAGGTTGCCGAGCATGTGCACGACGAGGTAGCCGAGCATGATCAGGCCGGAGACGGCCATCACGGACTTCTTGCCGACGGAGGAGTCCCAGAGCGTGCGCGTGGTGGACGGCCGTCGATCCGTCCGCGTTGCCAGAGCCATGACATTGACCGTAAGGACGAAGGTCCCGAAAGGTCCAAGACATGACGGAGCTGAAGTCGATAGGTGCAGCCTATGCAGGCGCTAACCTGGGGGGATGCAGTTCCAGCAGCTGGTCTACTTCGTCGCCGTCGCCGAGACCCGGCACTTCACGCGCGCCGCCGAACGCGAGCACGTGGCCCAGCCCTCCCTGTCGCAGCAGATCAAGGCGCTCGAACGGGAGCTGGGCGCCGAACTCTTCAGCCGGGCCCGCGGAAACATCACCCTCACCGACGCCGGCGAGACCCTGCTGCCGCTGGCCCGCCGGATCCTCGCGGACGCGGACACGGCGCGGCTGGAGGTGCAGGAGCTGGCGCAGCTGCGGCGCGGCCGGATCCGGCTGGGGGCCACCCCGAGCCTGTGCACCGGCCTGCTGCCGGGCGTGCTCCGCGCCTTCCACACCGCCCATCCGGGGATCGAGCTGCTGATCGAGGAGAGCGGTTCGCTGGACCTCGTACGGGAGCTCGCGCGCGGCTCCCTGGACCTCGCGCTCATCGCCCTGCCGCTGCCCCCTTCGGCGCCGGCGCTGACCACGGTGGAGCTGCTGACCGAGGACCTGGTGGTGGTCTCGTCGGCGGCCCTGCCGCCTCCGGCGGGCGGCGGTTCGCTCACGGTGTCCGCGCTGCGCGACGAACCGATGGTCATGTTCCGGCACGGCTACGACCTGCGGGACCTGACGGTGGCGGCCTGCCGGGCGGAGGGCTTCGAGCCGGTGTTCACGGTGGAGGGCGGGGAGATGGACGCGGTACTGGGCTTCGTCCGCGCGGGGCTCGGCATCGCGGTGGTTCCGGCGATGGTGGTCGACCACGCCGGGTCCGGCCTGCGCGCCACGCCCCTGGCGGGCTCCCCCCTGCGCCGCACGATCGCCCTGGCCCACCGCACGGACGTGGCGCCACCGCGCGCGGCCCGCGAACTGAAGCGCATCCTGCTGGGCTGAGGCACCGCGGCCGACCGCGATCCGCTCGGCAACGGAGGCACGGAGGGTCAGCGCACGCGGTCGCCGTCCGGCAGGGGGGAGGGAGCCTCGGTGGCCCAGGCCAGGAGCATCCGCAGGGCGTCGTGCGACGGGCCGCCCGGCTCGGCGGCATAGGTGATCAAGGCCTGATCGGGGTCGTCCGTGGCGCGCAGGGTCTCGTAGGCCAGTTCCAGGTCGCCGACCACCGGATCGTGGAACCGCTTGGTTCCCGAGGTCTTGTCCTGTACCGGATGCTCGGCCCACCAGCGACGGAAGTCCTCGCATCGCCGCGTAGTCGCCGAAGAGGGCGGCCGCCGCCGTGTTCCAGGCCAGTACGTCCATGCGCCGGCCCATCACCATCGCCGGCATGTCCACCAGATCGTCCAGCAGCCGCTGCAGCATGGGGCGCACGCCTTGCGGCCCGGCCTCGCGCCGGGGAAGGGGCCGCGCGGCCGGGCGAGGCGGTGCAGGTGCCGCGTGGCATCCGCGTCCAGCCGCAGTGCGCGGGCCAGGGCGTCGAGCACCGCGCCCGAGGGGTTGGCTACGCGGCCCTGTTCCATCCGGGTGTAGTACCAGGGCCATGCAGAACCAGGCGGGACCAGGCGGGACCAGGCGGCCGCCCCGCGGCGCCCGCCGTCAGGAGGCGGGGATCGCGGTCACCAGGCCTCCGTCGACGGCGATGTCCTGGGCGGTGATGTACGAGGACCGCGGTGAGAGGAGGAAGGCCACGGTCTCCGCGATGTCCCGGGCCCGGCCGAGCCGTCCCAGCGGCACCTGGGAGCGGATCGCATCGTGTGAGGCGGGGTCCGGGTTGGCGGCGTCGAACATCTCGGTGACGATGTAGCCCGGGCTGATCGAGTTGGGCCCCCTGGCCGGACGCGTGGTCCAGCTGTTCGGCCGCGCGGTCGGGGCGGGCATCGTCACGGCAGGTGATGACGATGTGGGCGCCGGCTTCCAGGAGCAGGCGCGCGGTGGCCGGGCCCATTCCGCTGGTTCCGCCGGTGATCAGGAAGACACGGTCGCGGAAGCCGGTCACATCACTGTTGCTGTCGGTCATGGCCTCAGCTTCGCCACCAGCCTTCGGGCCGACCAGGCCGCGATCAACCGGGGTTTCCCGGACCCCCCTTCCCGGACCGGGGCAGTTCGCCGGCGGCCCGGCAGGGCGTCATCGCTCCCGGCGGGCGGGCAGTGCCCGGTCGAGGCCGCCGGACAGGAGGGCGAAGGCGCGCTCCGCGTCGGCCACGGCCGCGGGGTGGGCCTCGTCGGCGCTCCGGCCGGCGTCGATGCGGCGCCAGTTCCCCCGGCCGAGCTCCTGACGGGCCGCCACCAGGTAGCCGGCCGCCAGGCGGGCGGTGAGCGGGTCGACGGCTTCGGCTTCGAGAACGGCCCCGAGCAGTTCCACCTCGCGGGCGGTGTAGTGGGCCAGCCGGGACTGCAGGCTGGCAGTGCCGTAGAGCAGCCGCTCGAAGGCGAGCACGTTCGGGTGGTCGCAGAGCCCGGTGATCGGATCCCGCTCGGCGAGCGCCGCCAGGAAGTGGGCGCGCACGGCCGCCACCGGGGTCTGCCCGGCAGCACGGTCGCGCACGATGCGCGCCGCCTCGTCCTGGTGGTCGGCGAAGCGGTCGAGGACCAGGTCCTCCTTGCTCGGGAAGTAGCGGAACAGCGTGGGCTTGGAGACCTCGGCGGCGGCCGCGACATCGGCCACGGAAACCGCGTCGAAGCCCCGCTCCAGGAAGAGTTCCAGCGCCGTGGCCGCCAGCTGCTGTCGCGTCCGGAGCTTCTTGCTCTCGCGCAGACCCTTCGTGTTCTCCATGCCTCCACCCTAACACGAATGAGTGACCTAGTTAGTTTTGTAACCGGGTTGCATTTTCTGTCGGGAGCCGCTTTCCTTGAGATACCGAAAACGAGGGGACGTCTCATGACGAACGCAGTGAATGTGGATGCGGATGTGGATCGGGATGTGGATGTGGATCGGGATGTGGATGTGGATGTGCTGATCGCGGGCTCCGGCCCGACCGGCCTCACGCTCGCCTGCGATCTGGCCCGCCGCGGCATCGCGGTGCGGATCGTCGAAGGCCGCCGGGGACCGCACCGCGAGTCCCGGGGCAAGGGCCTCTGGCCGAAAAGCCTCGCCATCTTCGAGGAGCTCGGCGTGGCCGACTCCGTGAGGGACAAGGGGCACGAAGGCGTGGTGCTGCGCAAGTACTTCGACGGGGAGCTCGTCAAGGACACCGCCGTGGATACGGGGCTGCTCATCGGGCAGTGGCAGGTGGAGGAGAGCCTGCGCGACCGGCTGGCCGGGCTGGGCGTACGGGTCGAGTACGGGGCACGGCTCGCCGGAATCACCCAGGACGCGGACGGCGTCCGCGCACTGCTGGAGGACGGCACCGTGATCCGGGCCGGCTACCTGGCGGGGTGCGACGGCGGGCACAGCACCACCCGCAAACTCCTCTCGATCCCCTTCGAAGGCAGTGGCGAGAAGGAACCGGCGATGGTCATCGGGGATGTCGGTGCGCCCGGGCTCAGCCGGGAGTTCTGGCACCAGTGGTTCACCTCGGACGGAGGCGGGATCCTGCTCTGCCCGATGCCGGGGACGGACGCGTTCCAGCTGCAGGCCGCTCCCGAGACGGACGAGCGGGGCGAGACGCTGCCGCCCTCGCTGGAGAGCTTCCAGCGGATCTTCGACCGGCACGCCCGGATGCCGGGGATACGGCTGACGGAGCCCACCTGGCTCTCCTCCTGGCGGGTCAACGTCCGCATGGCCACCCGGATACGCGAGGGCCGCGCCTTCCTCGCCGGGGACGCGGCACACGTCCACCCCATAGCCGGCGGGCTGGGCATGAACACCGGCATCCAGGACGCCGCCGCCCTCGGCCGGACGCTGGGAGCCGTCCTCTCCGGGGCGGCCGGGGAGGACGCGCTCGACGCGTACCAGGCGGAACGGCTGCCGGTGGCCGCCGAGGTCCTGGCCGACACGGCACGGCGCTACGAGCGGGTGCTGGCGGCCGTCCGCGAACCGGGCCGGGGTACGGAGGCGGGCCTGGAGTGACCCCGACCGGCCCGGGTAGTCC
>NZ_JBHXKA010000115.1:0-25774 GCF_042722885.1 Streptomyces sp. NPDC058401 | reverse complement strand
GGGCTGGATTTTGGCTGACGCCAGCCGAAAGCCGGCCCCTCCGGCGTTTGAGGAGCGGGGCCCGGGCTGTCCGGGTTCACCTCACCGGGAGGTGGTACGCCAGGCGGTAGCGGTCGGCGGGGACGATGACGTCGGCGGTTTCCACGGCGCGGCCGGACGCGAAGTACGTGCGCCCGATCACCAGGACCACATGCCCCGGCACCCCGCCGAGCTGCATGCTCTCCTCCGCCAGGCCCGGCCGCGCCCCGACCTCCTCCACCACGTTGTCGACGACCACGTCGATCGCCGCCATCCGGTCGACGACGCCCGAGCCCCCGAGCGGTCCCTCCTCCGGCAGCATCACCGGGGTCCGCCCGGTCACCGTCAGCGGCTCCCAGGAGGTCGACAGCATCATCGCCTCGCCCGCGTCGCGGTAGACGTACCGCGTCCGCATCACCCGCTCGCCCGGCTCGATGCCGAGCCGCTTCGCGATGTCCTCCGGGGCGGCGGCCTGTTCGCTGCTGGAGTCCCAGGTGCCGCGCGCGCCGGCCTCGGCCTGTTCCTGCCGGAACGGGGTGGAGACGCCGCCGGTGCGGTAGCCGGAGCGGGCGACGCGCCGCGGGACGGGTTGCTCGCGCACGTACGTGCCGGATCCGGACCGGCCTTCGACCAGGCCCTCCGCCATGAGGACCTTGCGCGCCTCCAGGGCCACCGTGTCGGAGACCCCGTACTCCTCACGGATCCGGGCCTGTGAAGGGAGCCGGGCGTGCGGAGGCAGGGACCCATCGACGATCTTCCGTCGCAGATCACCGGCGACGCGCAGATAGGCCGGCTGCTCGCCGAAAGTCACAGGGCCACTCCCATCAGGTTGACAGACAGCTACACCCTGGCAACCGACGGTTGTACATCGCAAGCAAGGGCCAGAGTTTCACCCGAAGTGATGAAGCCAGGTCACTCAAACCCACGCGTCACATGCGTTACGCGGACGAGCTACGCAGACTCCCTGGAAGGGCTCCGCACGGGACCGGGCACACCGGGCGAGGCCTCCTCGGAGTCCTCCAGCCACTCGGGGACCTTCGTCGACAGTCCGTACGCCCCGCGCAGCGTCTTCTCCAGCTCGACCGGCAGCGCGGCGGCCGCCCGGTCCCAGGCGTCGAAGAACGCGCCCTCGGTCTCCGCCAGCGCCGCCTGCTGCCACGCGCGCCGTGCGACCTCCAGCCGCTCCCGCTGCACCCCGGCCGGACCGGCCAGCTCGGGCCGGTCCTTCACCGTGTCCAGGAACCGCGACTCGGCTCCCAGTGCCGCGTCCATCTTCCGCGCCCAGCCGTTGTACGCCCGCACCGAGTCGGTCACGTCCCCGTCCGGCTGCTCGCCCAGCGCCTCGTCCACCCCCTTCATGACCCTCAGGAAGGCCACCTGTCCGGGCGTGAGCATGCCCGCGTCGTTGCGCAGGCTGCCGCGGTGTTCCTCGTCCGGGGTGCCGATCATGCACACGATCCGCCGGTCCCCGTCGCGCCAGCTGCGGCGCGAGGGAGCGAAGTAGTACAGCTCCGCATACGAGGGCAGGGCCCAGGTGTCCATCGCGTACGCGTCCTGCGCGCTCCAGCACTCCTTCTCGGCGGCGGTCCTCAGCTGCCCCGCCCCCGGATACTGCGGCTCGCTCATCGAGGTCGCGGAGGTGACCTCCGCGTCGTGGACCTCGGCGCAGTCGATCCGGAACACGAGGGGCGACTCGGCGAGCAGGTCGCCGCCGGCCACGTTGAAGCAGTGCCCGACCCGCAGTTCGGAGGCGTCGACGAGGGTGCCCGCCGCGTCCCCGCGGAACTGGGCCGCGCGCCCGGAGCCGCTCCGTTCGTCGAGCCGCTCCAGGGCCCGCCCGAACACGGGGACCGCGGCGACGACGGCGATGCTCAGCACGAGCGACACCACCAGGCCCCAGACGGCGAGGGCCTTGCCCCGTTCGCCCTTCTTCGCGATCTGCGCGAGGGCCACGAGCGCGAAGACGATGCCGAGCGGCGGGAAGCAGAGCACCCCGACGAGCAGGGAGGCGAGCGCGAAGCCGTTGAGCGGCGGCTGCCCGTACGCGTACCCCTGCGGGGGCGGCGGGGCGGGCCAGTGGTGCGGGGGCTGGTGGGTCACGGGGCTCCAGGAGGCGGGCGAACGAATGCGCGAATGGTACGCAGCGGGGGCGACCGTCCGAACGGTCGCCCCCGTGGTTCATCGCGTCCCTACTCCCCCGGCGTCAGAACTGCAGCGCCCAGGAGTCGATCTTTCCGGTGTCCACGTTCGCGAGGTCCGCGACCCGGAGCTTCCACACGCCGTTGGCCACCTCGGAGGAGGCGTTGACCACGACGGTCTTGATGATGTTGTCCGCGCTGCCGCCGGTGCGGTTGTGCAGGTTGTACAGGGTGCCGTCGGGGGCGACCAGGTCGACCTTCAGGTCACCGATGTAGGTGTGCTTGATGTCGACCGAGACGCTCAGCGTGGCCGGGGCGTTGCCGGAGATCCCGCTGACGGTGATCGGCGAATCGACGGTGGCGTTGTCGTTGACCGCGTAGTCGGCGGTGTTCTCGAAGCGGGTGCCCGGGTTCGGCGGGGTGGTGGAGGTGCCGACGTTGAGCAGCAGGTTCGGGGAGCCGGTGCCGGGGCTGGTCACGACGTTCGGCGTGGCCGCGTTCACCAGGGCCGTGGAGACCTGGGCCGGGGTGGCCCCCGGGTTGGCCGCGAGGTAGAGGGCGGCGGCGCCGACCACGTGCGGGGTCGCCATCGAGGTGCCGGAGATGGTGTTGGTGGCGGTGTCGCCGGTGCCCCACGAGGAGGTGATGTTGGAGCCGGGGGCGAAGAGGTCCAGGACCGCGCCGTAGTTGGAGTAGCTCGCCTTGGCGTCGGTGTTGGTGGTGGCGCCGACGGTGATGGCCTCGGTCACGCGGGCCGGGGACTTGGTGTTCGCGTTGGTGGACTCGTTGCCCGCCGCGACCCCGTAGGTGATGCCGCTGGCTATGGAGTTGCGCACCGCGGTGTCCAGCGCGGAGTCCGCGCCGCCGCCGAGGGACATGTTCGCCACGGCCGGCTTGACGGCGTTGCGGGTCACCCAGTCGATGCCGGCGACGACCTGGGCGGTCGTACCGGAGCCGTTGTTGTCGAGCACGCGCACGCCGACGATCTTCGCCTTCTTGGCCACGCCGTACGTGGTGCCCGCGACGGTGCCGGCGACGTGCGTGCCGTGGCCGTGGCCGTCCTGGGCGGTGTTGTCGTTGTCGATGGCGTCGTAGCCGTCGGAGGCGCGGCCGCCGAGGTCCTGGTGGGTCTTCCGCACGCCCGTGTCGATGATGTACGCCGTGACGCCCTCGCCGGCCTTGTCCGGGTAGGTGTAGCTGTTGTCGAGCGGGAGCGCCCGCTGGTCGATCCGGTCCAGGCCCCAGGACGGCGGGTTGGGCTGGGTGGTGTCCACGGTGAACACCCGGTTCTGCACCACGGACTTGACGGCGGGGTCGGCGGCGAGCTTCCGGGCCTGCGCCTCGGAGACCTCGACGGAGTAGCCGTTGAGCGCCGCGCTGTAGGTCCGGTCGATCCTCGCTCCGTACCGCTTGGCGACGGCCTTGCCGCTGTCGGCGGTGGAGCGGGCGGCGGAGTCGTTCAGGGTCACGATGTAGCTGCCGGCCACCGTGCCCTCGGCGCCGGCGTTCTCGATGACGCCCTGCGGGGCGAGCGGGGCGGCCGAGGCGGGTAACGCGAGGGCTGCTCCGAGAGCGAGGGCCAGTGTGGCGGTCGCTCCGATGCCGACGGTCTTCCGGCGGGTGTGACGCATCGCGGACATGTGAGGGGTCCTCCTCATAGGTGGTGCGTTGCGGGGGGTGCGCGGCGGTCGGGCGCGGCGGGGCAGGGCACAGCTTTTAGCCATGCCCATGACAATCAATTCGGCCCAACGGTGCGCCGCTGACGAAAGGTTGACCCACGGAGTCGCTCCACCACAAGAGGACAACGAACGCGTAACATCCGTGCCATACCCAGGCCATGAACGAGCAAAGGCTCTCCGCACATGACGCACGCACTACCCGGCTACGTCTGCGCCGAAGACGGCACCCGCGCCGACGCGCGGACGGCCCCGTGGTGCTGCCCGGCCTGCGAAGGCCCCTGGGACCTCGACTTCGCCCCCGACCCGGCGGCCCCGCTGGATCCCGCGGCCGGGCCCCACTCGCTCTGGCGCTACGGCCCCGCCCTGCCGCTCACCGGGGCCTTCGGGGTCACGCTGGCGGAGGGGAACACCCCGCTGGTGCCCCTGTCGGAGCGGGTGCACGCCAAGCTCGACTTCCTGATGCCCACGCTGTCCTTCAAGGACCGCGGCGCGGTGATGCTCGTGGAGCTCGCGCGCCGGCTGGGCCCGCGGCGGGTGGTGGCCGACAGCAGCGGCAACGCCGGGACGGCCTTCGCGGCCTACTGCGCACGGGCCGGGCTGAGCTGCGAGGTCTTCGTGCCGGAGGGCACCTCGGCGAAGAAGACGGAGCAGATGCGCGCGCACGGCGCGACGGTGACGGTGGTGCCGGGCGGCCGCGAGGCGACGGCGCTGGCGGCCCGCGAGGCGGCCGACCTGCCGGGGGTGTTCTACGCCAGCCACGTCTTCAACCCGTACTTCCTGCACGGCACCAAGACGTACCTCTACGAGATCTGGGAAGCGCTGGGCGGCCACCTGCCCGAGGTGATCGTCGTGCCCGTCGGCAACGGCACGCTGCTGCTCGGGGCCGCGCTGGCGGCGCAGGAACTGGCCGGCCGCGGGGTCCGCCCGCCGACGCTGATCGCCGTCCAGTCGGCGGCCGTCGCCCCGCTCGCCTCGGCCTTCCGCGCGGGCGCCGAGGACGCGGAGGCCGTACCCCAACTCCCCACCCTCGCCGAGGGGATCGCGATCCCGGCGCCGCCGCGGGCCCGCCAGATCCTGGCGGCCGTCCGCGCGTCCGGCGGGACCTTCCTGACCGTCACCGACGAGCAGATCCGCGCCGCCCAGCTCGACCTGGCCCGGCGCGGGCTCTTCGTGGAGCCCACGGCCGCCGCCTGCTGGGCCGCGGTCGGGCCCACCGCACCCGACGACCCCCTCCGGGGCCGCACCGCGGTCGTCCCGCTCTGCGGCGCGGGCGCCAAGACGGGCCTGGCCGCACCGGCGGCCTGACGGGTGCCCCGTGAGGGGCCGCCCGACCGGACCGGAGCCGCCCGACCGGACCGGCCCGACCGGGGCCGCCCGGTCCGGGGACCCCGTGATGGGTGCAGGGGCCAACGACATAGGCTCCGCGTCATGCGCACCCCCACGACCCGTGTCTGGATCGCCCTCGCCCTCGTCTACGTCGTCTGGGGTTCGACCTACCTCGGCATCCGGATCGTCGTCGAGACGATGCCCCCGTTCCTCTCCGCCGGGGCCCGCTTCATCACCGCCGGCCTCCTGCTGGCCGGGATCGTGGCCTGGCGCGACGGCCCGGCCGCCCTCAGGGCCACCGGCGCCCAAGTGCGCTCCGCCGTCCTGGTCGGGCTGCTGCTGGTGCTCGGCGGCAACGGCCTCGTCGTCCTCGCCGAGACCTCGATCCCCTCCGGGCTCGCCGCCCTCCTGGTGGCCGCCGTACCGATGTGGCTGGTCGTCCTGCGCGCCGTCTCCGGCGACCGCCCCTCCCCCCGCACCCTGGCCGGGGTCCTGCTGGGCTTCGGCGGGCTCGCCGTCCTGACCAGCCCGGGGCTCGGCGGGGAGATCGCGCTCGGCGGGGTGCTCCTGGTGCTGGCAGGCTCGGTGTGCTGGTCGCTCGGCTCCTTCGGGTCGGGGAAGCTGCCCCTGCCCGCGAACCCCTTCACCGGCAGCTCGTACCAGATGCTCGCGGGCGGGACCGGCGGGATCATCGTCGGCCTGTGCCGCGGCGAACACCACGGGCTGGACCTCTCCTCGTACTCCACGGCGTCCTGGCTGGCCCTCGGCTACCTGGTCCTGTTCGGCTCGCTCGTCGGCTTCACCGCGTACGTGTGGCTGCTGCGCGCGGCTCCGCTCTCGCTGGTGGCCACGTACGCCTACGTGAATCCGGTCGTGGCCGTCACCCTGGGCTGGCTCATCCTCGACGAGGCCCTGACCTGGCCGATCCTGCTCGGTGGCGCGATCGTCGTGGCGGCGGTGTGCGTGATCGTGAGCACCGAGCGGCGCGCCTGACGCCGCCGGGCCGTGCCTAGCCGGCAGGCTTCGCCGCCCGCTCGTACAGGGCCTTCGCCCGGTCGTCGAACAGCGCGGCCGTGGAGTCCACGTCCGTGTCCCCGCCGCTCAGCACCCCGATGAGCTGCCCCGGCCGCCCCGGCCCGCCGCGGTCGGCGATCCACGGGCTGCCGCTCGTCCCCGTCCAGAACCCCGAGCAGTTGATGTAGAGCATCGCGGGGTCGTCCTCGTCGTGCTTGCTCTGCGTCGTACAGGCGACGGGCTTGTTCTCGGGGTTGTGCTCGGACTGCGGATAGCCGACGACGGTCACCTCCCGCTCGTAGCCGGAGGTCCAGACGGGCTTCGGGGCCTCCCCGCGTCCGACGACGTCCTGCAGGCTGCGCCCGTCCGCGTCCGGCTCCACGCTGAGGAAGGCGAAGTCGGCGGTGTCCTCGCCCCACTTCGTCCAGCGCTCGTCGACCTGCACGGAGCGCACCTTCCACACGCCGAGCGGCCGCTGCCCGGAGCCCTCCCCGGAGAAGGCGGGGGCGAAGGAGAGCTCGCCGATGGCCAGCCCGTCCTGCGCGGCCTCGCCCGGCCGCCCGTCCTCGCCGGCGGGGGCCACGCAGTGCGCGGCGGTGGCGACGACGTTGCCCTGCGGGCTGTCGACGACGCTGGCCGTGCACCAGTGCTCACCGCCCGCCATGAGGACGCCGACGGTGGGGAAGGGGACCGCGCCGCGGTCCTCGTAGCCGCCGGAGTCCCCGAAGAACACCACGGCGAGCAGCGCGGCGACCCCCGCGAGGGCGGCCGTGGCGATCCCCTTGGTCCCGGGGCTCACCGCGGGGCGGCGCCGCTCGCGCCGCCGCTCGGGGCCGGCCGGGGCTTCGGGGTGGGTGCGGACATCACCTTGCTGATCCACTCCAGCGCGCCCTCCCTCATCCCGCGGACGTAGGACTTCCCGTTGTGCTCACCATCCTGGATCACCTGGAGCGTGGTGTGCACGGGACCCTTGCCGTAGTCCTTGATGAACCGCTCGGCCTTCTCGCGGCCGGATTCCG
The DNA here is from genome assembly GCF_042722885.1 of Streptomyces sp. NPDC058401. Lineage (NCBI taxonomy): Bacteria > Bacillati > Actinomycetota > Actinomycetes > Kitasatosporales > Streptomycetaceae > Streptomyces > Streptomyces sp. NPDC058401. The sequence goes on along the minus strand of NZ_JBHXKA010000115.1, from coordinate 18,580 downwards.
CGGTGCCGATCTGGAAGTTCACGTAGACGTCCGGGCCGCCCGCGGCGATCAGCTTCGCGGCGAGCTTCTCGGGGTTGTTCTCGTCCATGGCCTGCGTGTTCCCCTTCCACAGCGGGGAATCGGGGACGATGTCGACCCCGCTCGCGATGGCCGCCTTGAAGCGGTCGGGGTACTTCAGGACGTGCTTGAAGGCGCCGAATCCGCCCGCCGAGGAGCCCATGAAGGCCCAGCCGTCGCGGGAGGTGAAGGTCCGGAAATTGGCCTTCGTGAAATCCGGGACGTCTTCGACCATCCAGGTGCCCATCTTGGGCTCTCCGGGGATGTCCGAGGCGTCGAAGTGGTGCTTGGTGTCGGCGTTGTGCACCGGCATGACCAGGATGAAGGGCAGGCTCTTGCCGGACTTCGCCCCGTCGCTCACGGCCTGCTGGAGACCTAGGCCGGGCCCGGTCCCCCAGTAGTTCGTGGGGTAGCCGCGGCCGCCGGGCAGGGAGATCAGGACCGGGAAGGCGCTGTCGGCGTACGCCGGGTCGTCGTACTCCTTCGGCACCCACACCCATACGTCGCCGGTGAACCCGGACTTCTTGCCCGTCAGGGTGGTCTTGGCGATCTGGGTGCCGTCCGGCAGCCGGGAGGTCCGGACGAACGCGGCCTTCGGCCCGGTCGGCATGCGCACGCCGGGCGCGGCCCCGGTGTCGGAGGCGGTGGAGGCCGCGACCCGGGACTTTCCGAAGGAGACCGGATCCCCTATGTCCGAGAAGAGGCCGTAGTGGTACGCGGCCGCCCCGCCGCCCGCCACGAGGGTGAGCCCGAGGCCCCCGCTGATGAGGATCATGCGCAGCCGGCGCTCGGGGCGGCCGCCCCCGGTGCCGGGGGCGGCCTCGGCGTCGGTGGCGGCGTCCCCGGTGGTGGCGGCCCTGTCACCCTGCAGGTCTTGGTGCACGGATCGTTCCCGTTCCCTCTCCGGCGCCCCTTGGGAGCGCGGGTTGGACCGTTTGGTCCCCCTTACATCCTTAACAGAGGTATGAACGACCGGATGGGTTGCCTGGGACGGGTGGACGTGGCGCGGGCCACGCCGGTCAGCTCGTTTCGGGCTTCGGACCCTTGAGGACCTTGCTCACCCATTCCAGTGAGCCCTCCTTCATGCCGCGCACGTAGTGCCAGCCGTTGTGCTCGCCGTTCTGGATGTCCCGGATGGTCATCTTGACCGGACCCTTGGCGTACTTCTGCTGGAACTGCGTCATGCGGTCCTTGCCGCTCTCCTTGGTCCCGATCTGGAAGTTGATGTAGACCTCGGGACCGCCCGCGTCGATCAGCTTCTGGGCGAGCTTCTCGGGGTTGTTCGCGTCCATCTCCGCCTGGTGGCCCTTCCAGAGCGGGGAGTCGGGGACGAGCTCGCCGCCGCTGGCGATCACGGCCTTGAACCGGTCCGGGTGCTGGAGGACCTGCTTCATGCCGACGAAGGCGCCGGAGGAGGAGCCCATGAAGGCCCAGCCGTCGCGGGACTTGTACGTACGGAAGTTGGCGCGGGTGAAGTCCGGGACGTCCTCGGCGATCCAGGTGCCCATCTTGGGCCGGCCTGGGATGTCGGAGCCGTCGTAGTAGTACTTCGCGTCCGGGTTGAGGACCGGCATGATCACGATGAAGGGCAGGCTGGTACCGGCCTGGACGCCCTCGCTGATGGCCTTCTGGAGGCCGAGGCTGCGGTCGGCCCAGTAGTTGTTCGGGAAGCCGTTGCCGCCGGGGAGCGCGATGAGCACCGGGAAGCCGCTCTTGGCGTACTTCGGGTCCGTGTACTCCTTCGGCGTCCACACCCACACGTCGCCCTCGAAGCCGGACTTCGCGCCCTTGAGGCGGGTCTTGGCGATGATCGTGCCGTCGTCGAGCTTGGTGGTCTGCTTGAACTCGGAGGCCGGGCCGGTCGCCGGCTGTACGTCCGGGTCGCCGGTCGGAGCGGGCGGGCTCGCGGGCGCCTGGCCCGGGTTCCCCTGCGCCGCGCCCGGGTCGGCGGGCGGCGGGGTCTTGCCGAAGCTCACCGAGGAGCCGTTGCCGGAGAACCAGTCCAGCTTCCAGGCGGCGAAGCCGCCTCCGCCGAGGACGAGCACGAACGCCAGGGCAGCGCTGGTCCACAGCACGCGGCGGGAGCGGGAGCGCCTCGGGGGCCCGGGTATGTGCGGGGGCCCGGGTATGTGCGGCGGGACGTACGCCTCGGTGGGCGGGTGGGGCTGGTACGGCGGGTAGGGCGGGTGCGACTGGTACGGCGGGTGCGACTGGTACGGCTGGTCATCGGGCCGCGGGCGCTGCGGGTCCTGGTGCACGAACTTCGCTCCGAACGGTCATGGCTGCCCCCCGGTGGGACAGAAGGGACTGGGCTCCCCCTAGTCCTGATGTGTGAATGCCCCGGATAGTTCCAAATCAGCGCAAAATCATGATCCGGATCCCCGGCACCTCACCGCAGCGCGTCCAGCACGCCCGCGCAGCGCCCCAGCAGCCCGACCAGCAGCTCCCGCTCCTCGCCGCTGAACTCGGCGGCGAGCGCCCGCTCCACCGCCACCGCCCCCGCGTCGGCCAGCTCCATCGCGGAGCGCCCCTCGTCGGTGAGCCGGGTCTCCAGGACGTTGCGGTGCAGTTCGTGCGGGGTCCGCTCGATGAGTCCGCGTTCCGCGAGGTTCTTCAGCACCGTGTTCATGGTCGGCGGCGTCACCCCGCACAGGCGGGCGAGCGAGGCGGCGGAGATCCCGGGCCCCTGACCCCGGGTGCGGCCCCCGCCGCCACGGCCACCGCCGCCACCGCCTCGGCCGGCGAGGACGCGGCCGGCTCTGGGTGACGGACTCCACCGCGGGCGTCTCGGTCTACGACACGCGCTCGGGGGCCCGGCTGGCCCACTTCGAGATACCCGGGAGCGGGCCGCGCTTCCTCAACGACCTGGCCGTCACCCCGGACGGCACCGCGTACCTCACCGACAGCGTCCGCGCGGTGGTCTACCGGGTCACCCCGGAGCAACTGGCCGCCGGCTCCGGCCCGTTGCTGCCCGCCTACGACCTGGGCGGACTGCTCGCCCCGTCCCCGGCGGGCAGCTTCAGCCTCAACGGGATCACCGCGGACCCGGCCGGGCGGTTCCTGCTCACCGTCGACATGACGGCCGGCGACCTGTACCGCATCGACCCGGTCTCGGGGGCGGTGTCCCGCGTGGCCCTGACCGGCGGGGACCTGAAGACCGACGGGCTCGACCTCGCCCCCGGCGGGGTGCTGCGCGCGGCCCAGAACACCCGCAACACGCTGAGCCGCTGGCAGGTGTCGGCCGACGGCACCCGGGCCCGGCTGGTCCGCACCCTCACGGACCCCTCGCTCCAGATCCCGACCACGCTGGCGCGGGTGCCGGGGCGGACCCTCGTGGTCCGGTCCCAGTTCGACAAGGAGGGCGGGCCGCTGCCCTCGACCGGCGGCGCGCCGACGGAGTTCACGGTCGCCTCGGTCCGCGGCTTCTGAGGCCGCTTCCGGCCGTACGCGGGTTCCCTCAGCCCCGCAGGTAGGCCAGGACGGCGAGGACCCGGCGGTGGGACTCCTGCGCCGGGGGCAGGTCGAGCTTCATCAGGATGTTCCCGATGTGCTTGCCCACCGCCGCCTCCGAGACGGTGAGCCGGCGGGACACCTCGGCGTTGGAGTGCCCCTCGGCGACCAGGGCGAGGACCTCCCGCTCGCGGGCCGTGAGCCGTTCCAGGGGGTCGCGGCGGCGGCTGATGAGCCGGCGCACCACCTCGGGGTCGACCACGGTCCCGCCGGCCGCCACCCGCGCGACGGCGTCGAGGAACTCCTCCACCTGCCCGACGCGGTCCTTGAGCAGGTAGCCGACGGCCGTTCCGTCGCCGGAGTCGAGCAGCTCGGCGGCGTACGAGCGCTGCACGTACTGGGAGAGGACCAGGACGGGCAGGTCCGGCCGGGTCTCGCGCAGCCGCACGGCCGCCCGCAGTCCCTCGTCGGTGTGGTCCGGGGGCATCCGTACGTCGGTGACGACGATGTCCGGCCGGTGCTCGGCGACCGCGGCTTCGAGCGCGGCGGCGTCGCCGACGGCCGCCACCGTGCGGTGGCCGAAGCGGGCGAGCAGCCCGACGAGGCCCTCGCGGAGCAGCACGGAGTCCTCGGCGAGGACCACGCGCAGGGGCTGCCGGACGGCGGCTCGCGCGGGGGCGGACGGGGTCACCGGTTCTTCGGTGCGTCCGGTTGAACCGGTGTGCTCAGCGCCTTCGGTGCCTTCGGTGCCTTCGGAACGCAAGGGATCTCCACACGCAGCAGGGTCGGGCCTCCGGGAGGACTGGTCAGGGTCAGTCTGCCGTCCACCACGGACACCCGGTCGGCGAGTCCCGTCAGTCCGCTCCCCCGCCCCGCGTCCGCGCCGCCGCGGCCGTCGTCGGCCACCTCCACGCTGAGGCGGGTTCCGTCGTGCCGGCCGGTGACGGTGATCCGGCCCGCCCCGCTGTGCTTGGCCGCGTTGGCCAGGGCCTCGCTGACGAAGAAGTACCCGGCGGACTCGGCCGGTTCGGGCAGCCGGCCGGGGAGGTCGAAGTCGGTGTCGACCGGGATCGGCGAGCGGTCGGCGATGTCGGCCACCGCGTCGGGCAGGCCCCGGTCGGTGAGCACCTGGGGGTGGATGCCGTGGACGAGCTCGCGCAGCGAGGTCAGCGCCAGCCCGGCCTCGGCATGCGCGGCGGCCAGTTGTGCGGCGAGCGGGCTGCCGGGCGGGGCGTCGAGCCGGGCCAGGCCCAGCGTCATGGACAGCGCGACGAGCCGCTGCTGCGCGCCGTCGTGCAAGTCCCTTTCGATGCGCCGCCGTTCGGCGTCGAAGGCGGCTGCCAGCCGGGCCCGGGAGCTGGTCAGTTCGGTGACCTTGACGGCCAGGTCGCCCGGGCCGGGGCCGAGCATCAGCCGGGCCAGGGCCGCGCGGGCGGCTGCCGCCGCGCCGAGCCCGTAGAGGAACAGCGGGAGGAGGAGCAGGCCGACGGCGGCGCAGAGCAGGGCCTCGGGGTAGCCGGTGATGCCGTGGATCTTGAGGGGGTTGGCCTGTTGTCCGTCGAGGGCGAGCAGCACCGGGGTCGCCAGGAGGTCGGCGGGCACCAGCAGTGCGGCGCCGACGGCGAGGAGTTCCAGCGGCCACAGCAGGGTGGCGGCGAGCACCGCGTAGCCCAGTTCCCGCCAGGTCGCCTGCTCGCGGAAGCGGGTCCGGGCCCACGCCGCGAGCCCCGTACGGTCCGGGTCGCGGTGCGGGTCGGGCAGCGGCGCCGGGCCGGAGTCCCACAGCCGCAGCCTTCGGCGCTCCAGGGCCGCGAACGGTACGCCGGACAGCGCGAGCGCGGCCAGCAGCGGGAGCCCGACGAGGACGAGGGCGAGCGCCGCCCCGGACACGGCGAGCAGGATCAGCACGGTGCACGCGAGGGCGCCGGTGATGCCGCCGGTGAGCAGGTAGGCGGCGGCGCGCCACGGCCGGGCGGTGCGCAGGTACCGGCCCGGAGCGGGGAGGGAGAGCGGCATGCGTCCACCGTAGGCGGCGGGTGCGGGCGGCGCGGTAGTGCTGGCCATACCCCTGGGACTCGCCCCTGCCCCGCTGACCGGGGGGCGCGCGGCCGGTTGGCTGGGGACCATGCTGAAGATCGCGTTGAGGTCGCTGCGGCGGCGCTGGATGACACAGGTGGGGACGTTCGTGGCGGTGGCCCTGGGGGTCGCGCTGATGACGGTCATGGGGCTGGGGCTCGCCGCTTCGGCGGCGCTGCCGGCCGGTGCGGAGACGGCGGGCCTGAACGCGATGCTGGGCACCGCGGGCGGGGTGGCCTCGTTCGTGGCGGCCTTCGTGGTGGCGTCGACCTTCTCGTACGCCGTGGCCGCGCGGCGGCGCGAGCTGGGGCTGCTGCGGCTGGCCGGGTCGACGCCGGGGCAGTTGCGGCGCCTGGTGATGACGGAGGCGGCGGCGGTGGGGCTGGCCGGGTCGGCGGCCGGGATCGTCCTGGGCGGGGCGGGGGCGCCGCTGATGGCCCGCTGGACGGTGGCGCAGGGGCTGGCGCCCGCCGGGTACGCGATCGGGGACCAGGGCTGGCCGCTGCACACGGCGTTCTGGACGGGGCTGCTGGTCGCGCTGTCGGGTGCGTACGCCGCTTCCCGGCGGGCGGGCCGGGTCGGTCCGCTGGAGGCGCTGCGCGAGGCCGTGACCGACGAGCGGCCCATGACTGCGGGGCGCTGGGCGGCCGGTGGCGGGCTGCTGGTGTGCGCGGTCGCCTTCGTGGGGTGGCGGCTCGGGTCGGACCCGGGCTCACTGCTCAAGCGCAAGACGTACACCTGGCAGCCGATGCTGCTGATCTCCGCCTGCGGGATGCTGGCTCCGGTGCTCGTACGGCCCGTGGTGCGGCTGCTGATGTGGGTACCGGTCCGGCTGACCTCCTACGCGGGCCGGCTGGTGCGGGCGAACGCCGCCGCCGGGATCCGCCGGACGGCCGCGGTGGCGGCGCCGGTGCTGGTGATGGTCGCGCTGACCGGATCGCTGCTGGGCGCGGCGTGGACCCTGGGCGAGGCCAAGACGGTGGAGGCGCGCGCCCGGACCGGCGCGGACTACGTGCTGACCGGCGGGCGGCTGCCGGACGCGGCGGGGATCGCCGGTGTTCCGGCGGCGCACGTCCTCGCGGTGGCCGACACCCGGCTGACGGTGCTGGAGGAGGGGTTCGTGAAGGTGCCGACGGAGGCCTCGGCGGTCGACCCGGCGGCGCTGGCGGAGGTCTCCCGGCTGCCGGTGGTGGCGGGCTCGGTCGCGGACCTGGACGACGGCGGCATCATCGTCACGGAGGAGTGGTGGCAGCACCGGGTCGGGGACTCGGTACCGCTGTGGCGGGCGGACGGCACCGCCGCCCGGCTGCGGATCGTGGCCGTGATGCGGACGGGCACCGGCGACAACGGGGCGTACGTCACCCGGCGCAACGCGCCCGGCGCCGAGGTCTCGCGCATCGAGGTCAGGGCCCCCGCGTCGGCGGCCGCCGCGGTCCACGAGGCGGCGGACCGGTACGGGGCCACGGCCCGGACCACGCGGGAGTGGGTGGCGGCGACGCACCCGCGCACGAACCGCTTCACGATGCTCGGCTACGTCCTGGTCCTGGGCATCGCCCTGCTCTACACGGCGATCGCGCTGGCCAACACCCTGCTGATGGCCACCTCCGACCGGGCCGGCGATCTGCGCCTGCTCCGGCTGGCCGGGGCCACCCGGGGCCAGGTCCTCGCCGTGACGACGGCCGAATCCCTGCTCGCGGCCGCGGTCGGCGCCCTCCTCGGGACGGCGGTCACCGCGGTCAACCTGGCGGGCATGCGCGCCGCCCTCGCGGTGCTCGGCGTCGACTCCCCGGTGGTGGTCCCCTGGCTCCCGATGGGCGCGGTCGCCGGTGTCTGCGCCGCGCTCTCGGCCCTCTGCACCGTACTGCCGGCGGCCCGCGCCCTGCGCCGCCGGACAGGACGGCGCAGGGTGCGGGCGGGTCAAGTATCCCGCACGGGAGCGGAGTTGGCCTCGATCTGAGGCCGGACGGGTCGGGCTGATCGTGCCGGTCTGGCTGGTCAGGCTGGTCGGGCCGGTCAGGCCGGCCCGACCGCCCCGGCTCAGTCCAGGGTCGGGGCCTGGCGCAGGATCTCGACCTCCAGGCGCTGGAGCGCGGGGCTCGACGAGATGCCCAGGTCCTCGGCCATGCGCCGCTGGTGCATCCGCAGCACCGAGAGCGCGTCGGCCTGACGTCCGGCCCGGTACAGGGCCAGGCTGAAGAGTTCACAGCCGTACTCGCGCAGCGGATGGGCCTGGGTGAAGCCCGCCAGTTCCGAGACGGCCACTTCGTGGGCGCCCACGGCGATCAGTGCGGCGCAGCGGCCCTCGACCACCGAGAGCCGCAGTTCCTCCAGGCGCACCACCTCGGGCGACACGTGGGTGGCATCGGAGACCTCCGCGTACGCCTCCCCGCGCCACAGGGCGAGCCCGGCCTCGAACTCGTCGAGGGCCCGCTGCGGGTCGCACCGGTCCAGTGCCTGCCAGCCCGCGGTCGCGGACTTGCCGAACCGGTGGGCGTCGACGTCGACGGCACCGCTGTCGAGTAAGTAGCCGCGGCCTCGGGTGCGCAGCACCTTCGCCGGCTTGCGCGGTGCGCGGTCCGGCTCCAGCACCCGGCGCAGGTTGGCGATGTAGGCGTGCAGCGAGGAGATCGCCGACTGGGGCGGCTGGCCGTCCCACAGCGCTTCCACGAGCACGTCGACCGATACGGGCTGGCCCACCTGGCTGACCAGCAGGGTGAGCGCCGCCCGCTGCTTCGTGGCCCCGAGGTCCACGTAGCGTCCGCCGATGGTCGCCTCGATCGGACCCAGCACCCGGAACTCCACCTTGGTCGGCGGTGCGTCCCGGGTCTCCGCCGGATCCTCCTGCGCCCAGCGGACCCCGCCGTGCGGCCGCGGGGCGGCGGGCTGGGGCGCGACGGCGTGCGCACCAGCCCGCTCCCGGGCCATCTCGAAGACGGCGGCGGGCGGCGGGGACTGGAGGTCCAGTTCCAGCGCCATCGTGAAGTACATCTTCAGCGTCTCGTTCGCCTGCCGGAGTTCCCGTACTTCCCGCTCCAGCTCGGCGACGCTGCGCGTGCCCCTGGTACTGCCTCCCAAACGCTGTCCGACCACAATGTCCGTACCACGTCTACCGCCGCCCCTGAGGTCCGCGGCCAACACACCGAAATCAATTTCTTCGTTCACTGCCTCTGTACTCATCAAGCTCCCCCGAAAGATGCGTACGTCCCGGCCTCGGCCGGATGACGAGTCTCGTCACCTCTGCACCAGGAAGGATCCAGCATGGCGATCAAGGATGACAACCCCCGTTGAAAATCTGGTGAGTTGATCTTTGGTCAGCGGGAAGGCATATGCCCGGACCGGTAGATGCGGGCAACGTTCACAATCCCGTGCTCCCTCGTGCGATGACGTTCTGCTCGTCACCGATCATGCTCGGAGCGCCGGGGTGGGGTCCATTCCGTTTCCCCTCCGACCGGCGCTCCGCATTAGGCTCCGACTACCGCGCGAAGATCAACGTGGTGGGCGAAGGCGTGCTCTGGAAGGTGATTTCACCGAAGCCGGCCTTGGTGAGCCAGGCATGGTAATCGGACCGGGTCCAGGTGCCCCCGTGCCGGCTCTTGAGCAGCATTTCCGAGGCGAAGGTCAGCGCGAAGGCAGGACCGCTGCGATCGTCCTCGACCACGTAGTCGGAGACGACCAGCGTACCCCCGGGCTTCAGGGCGCTCCGTGCCTTGGCGAAGATCGCGATGTTGTCCTGCGGCCCCTCCTGGTGGGCGATGTTGGAGTACATCACGATGTCGTGCGCGGAGTCACCGAAGCCGGTGGTGTGGAAGTCCCCGTCGATGTAGCTGACGCGATCGGCCACGCCCCGCTCGGTGAGCAGCCGGCGGGCGATCGAGTTGATCGGCTCCCAGTCGAGCTGGGTCGCGCGCGCCTCGGGGTTGAGTTCCAGCCAGATGCCCGAGCAGATGCCCGAGCCGCCGCCGATGTCGAGGATCGAGATCTCCCCGGCCTCCGACAGGCGCAGCGTCTCGGCGGCGATCTTCGCTACGGGAACCGACTGTGCGGCGATGGCCTGGACGAGCTGCTCCCAGTGCGGGTTGTCGGCCACCTCCACCACGGCGTCCGTCAGCGGGCCGCCCGCGGCGACGACCTCGGGCAGTACCGCGAGGCTGCCCATGTGGCCCATCTTGAGCCGGGCGAACCCGCTCAGGGATGCGGCGCGGCCCTCCACCAGGAAGGCGGAGGACTCGGCGGTGTTGCGGTAGCCGTTCCCGTCCAGCTCGACCAGCCCGATGCTGACCAGGCCGTCGAGGAGGGCCTGCGCGCCCCGCTCGGAGATCCCGGCGCGCTCGGCCAGGCGGGCGGCGGAGGCCGCACCGTCCTCCAGGTGGGTGAACAGGGAGTAGCTCGCCGCCGTGCCCAGGATGCCGGTGGCCCAGTACCCGGTGATGAGCCGCATGATCCGGTCCGACGTCGGCTGGCCGTTGCTCATGCCGTCCCCGCTCATGCCGTCCCCACCATGCTTCCCGAGAGCTGACGCGGCACCGACCGGACGGCCGGCTTCGCTTCCACGTGCTGCGGGGCGGCCGGAACCCAGCTCCCCAGAACCATTTCCGCGGTGATTCCCGGACCGAATCCGGCGATCACCCCGGTGGATCCCGCCGACAGGCGCTCGGCTTCTTCGAACTGCCGGCGCAGGGCGTCGAACACGACCGCGCTGGCGATGTTCCCGTATTCGGTCAGCGTGGACCAGCTGTGCCGGAAGACCGTCCGGTCCACGTTCAGGAACTTGGCGAGGTCGTCCAGAATGCGCGGGCCGCCGGCGTGGATGATGTAGAAATCCAGAGCGCCGATGTCCCAGCCGTGGAGCGCGGCCAGGTCGCCCAGCACCGGAGCGATCGGCTCCATCGTTCCGGGCACCCGGCGGTCGAGCTGGAAGTGGAATCCGGTGTCCCGGACGGAGTACGAGATCCAGTCCTCGGTGTTCGGAATGAGGTAGGAGGCGTTGCGCTCCAGCAGGACGCCGGCGCCGCCGCTGCCCCGCACCACCGCGGCCGCGACCGCGTCACCGAACAGCCCGTCCGACAGCAGCGAACCGACGTCGTCGGCATCGGGCTGGTAGCACAGCGAGCACAGCTCGCAGGAGACGATCAGGACGTTGCTCTCGGGGTGCGCCACGCAGAAGTCGTGGGCGCGGTTGATCGCCGCACCGCCCGCGGCGCAGCCGAGCTGCGCGATGGGGAGCTGCCGGGTGTCGTAGCGGAACCCCATCTCGTTGATCAGCCACGCGGTGAGCGAGGGCATCATGAACCCGGTGCACGAGACGTAGATGATCGCGTCGATGTCCGTCGCCACCAGGCCCGAATTCTCCAGGGCCTTTTCTATGACTTCGGGGCACCGCTTCTTCGATTCGATCTCGTAGATGCGATTGCGTTCCTGGAATCCGGGGTGGCGCAGTGTCTTTTCGATCGGCTGGACCAGGTGACGCTTGCGCACCCCCGTGTTCTCTATCAGTCGAAGGGCCAGCGGAAGCTGCGGCTTTCCCGCGTGCGCTTCCCTGGCGAATGCCAGAGTGTCTTCCATCGTGATGATGTGTTCCGGCACGCTCACCGAAGGCTTGCATAGAATTGGCATACCTGGCATCTGTCTCTCTGACGTAGAGAATTTCTGCTGCCCTCACAGCGTGTACGTTCCCCAACATCGCGTATGGCGCTTGCTACTGGCTTGGCGGTGACTTGCCTTCCCCGAACCCTTTCGCCCGGACCTTTTGCCCGGACCTTTTGCCGGGGTTTTTCACCGAGTGGACGAGGGTCGGGACGGTGGTGGGGACGGTCGTGGGGACGGGTTCGGACCGGCCCGGCAAACTGGCCGGAACTCGTCGGCCGCAGGCCCCGGGAACGACGGAGCCCCGGCCGTGGACGGCGACCCCGAAGGCCGTCCGCCCCCAGCCGGGGCTTCCTGTCCGCTCCGCTCCCTACTCCGCTACTCCGCCTGCGCGTGCGGGATCCCTCCGGCGCCGGCCAGCTCCTGGTCCACCAGCGCCGATGCGGCGCCGGTGTACCCCTGCGGATCCAGCAGCCGGACGATCTGGGCGTCCGTGAGGTGCCGCTTCACCTTGGGCAGCGCGCCCAGGATGTCGGCCAGCGAGCCGCCGGTGCGTTCCGCCTCGGCCGAGGCCCGGGTCAGCAGCTCCTTCGCCGCCGCCTTGCCGAGCCGGGGCGCCAGTACGGCGGACACCCGCTCCGACACGATTTGACTGCCCGTCAGCATCAGGTTCTCCCGCATCCGTTCGGGCCGTACGACCAGACCCTCGGCCAGTTCCACGGCGGTGTGCGCGGCGCCGCCGGCCAGCCGCAGGCACTCGCGCAGCAGCTGCCACTCGGCGTGCCACACCCCGGCCGAGCGTTCGTCCTCGCAGACCAGACACTGGGTCAACCCGGCTGCGAGCACGGGCACTTGGAGTGCGGCGCTGCGGATCAGGGTGGCCAGGACGGGGTTGCGCTTGTGCGGCATCGCCGAGGACGCTCCGCGCCCCTCCACCGCGGGTTCGCAGACCTCTCCGACCTCGGTCCGGGTCAGCGACTGCACGTCCACGGCGATCTTGCCCAGGGCGCCCGCGACGAACGCCAGGGCGGCCGCGAGATCGGCCATCGGGGTGCGCAGCGCGTGCCACGGCAGCGGCGGGCGGGCCAGGCCGGTCTCGGCGGCGTAGGCGTCCAGGAGGCGGTCTGCGTAGTCGCCGCGGCTGCCGGGCTCGGCGAACTCCAGGTATCCGGCGAGGGTGCCGGCGGCTCCGCCCAGGGATACGGGCAGCCCTCCGTCGAGTACGGCGGCCACCCGGTCCCGGGCGTCCAGCAGCAGCCTGCGCCAGCCGGCCGCCTTCAGGCCGAAGGTGGTGGGTACGGCGTGCAGGGCGAGGGTGCGGCCCGCCATGACGGTGTCGCGGTGCCGGGCGGCGAGGACCGCCAGGGCTTCGGCGGCCCGTTCCAGGTCCGCGCGGATCAGCCGCAGCGTGCGGTCGGCGACCAGCATGGCGCCGGTGTCGAAGACGTCCTGGCTGGTGGAGCCGTGGTGGACGAACTCGGCGGCTTCCGGTGATTCGGCGGCGACGAGCCGGGTGAGCTCCCGGACCAGGGCGACCACCGGGTTCGCGGTCTCGCGGGCGGCCAGCGCGAGTGCGCGCAGGTCCAGCCGTTCGGCGCGCGCGGCGCGGCTGATAACGGCGGCGGCCCCGGCGGGGACGCTGCCGGCCTTGGCCTGGGCGCGGGCGAGGGCCGCCTCCGCGTCGAGCATGGCCTGCAGCCAGGCCAGGTCGGAGGTGGCGGCCTCGGCGGGCGTGCCGGCCCGGACCGGGGACAGCAGCCCGGAGTCGGGGCCGTACCCGGCCTGGTCCGTGCCGGGGGCGCCCGGTCGGTCGTCGGCTGTCATGCGTTCACCTCGACGGGATCGGTGGGCGAGTGCCGGTACCGTCCGGGCGGTCCGGGTGGTCGGGCCGTCCCGGGGGCGCCGGGCAGCGCGAGGACGGCGCAGGCGATGGCGTCGGCGTCGCCGAGCGTCATGGAGTTGACCCCGGGGCGGCTTCCGGCGGCGGTCACCCAGTGCACGGCCTCGGTGGGCACGCCGTAGGCGAACCGGCGCGGGTGGGCCCGGCCGGCGGCGTCGAGGAGCCGGTAGGGGCGTTCGGTCACGGCCAGGCCCTTGGTCTCGTACGTGGTGCCGCAGGCGCCCGCGATGCGGTGGCGGGCGGCCTGACCGCTCTCCAGCAGGTTCCGCAGCAGCGGTTCCGCCGTGCGCGGCAGGTCGGGCTCGGGCAGCCGGGCCTCGATGAGGGCGGTGGCCGCCACGGGGGGCCCGGGGACGGCGTCGGAGGTCACCGTGAACACGGCCGGCCCCGCACCCGCACCGGTTTCCGCGGCCGCGGCCGCCGCCGGGACCTCCACCCGTACGCCGGGGCCCAGGACCTCCACGACCCCCGCCTCGATCAGCGCGATCAGTTCCTCGATGCGCGAGGCGGGCGGCCCGATGGACAGGAAGGCGTTGAGCGGGGTGTACCAGCTCTGGAGGTCGTCCCGGTAGGAGGCGCCCTCCAGCTTTCCGTGGTCGACCGCCAGACGTATCTCGTTGCGCAGATCGCGCAGCACGTCCAGGGCCGCTTTCAGCGGGCCGCGCACGTTGCCGGCCCTGGCCTGGCGCACGTCCTCGGCGAGGTGGCCGAGGAGCCAGGCCCGGTGCCCGGCGCGGTCGCGCAGGACGCGGTCGCGGTGGGGCCGGGCCAGCGTCTCCCAGTCCCAGCGGTCCTCCGGGGCGATGCCGGCGGAGTCCAGCAGCCGGGCCTCGGCGCCGGGGTCCGGCGCGGCGAGGTAGTGCTCGACGAAGGACGCGCGCTGCCGCTCCCGTCCCCGGGCGGCCAGCAGGGCGCCGTAGTAGACGCCCTCCACCTCCTTGGCGATCAGCGGCCACAGGTCGGTGAGGAAGTGCAGCCGCTCGCCGTCCGCGGCGCGCCGGTGCATCCGGTCGATGGCCTGCGGGGTGAGCAGCCGCGGCTCGTGGCGCTCGTACGGGCCCTTCTGGTTCTCTCCGCGCGCGTGGTACGGCACACCACGGCGGGAGCCGGCGACGATCTTCGGCTCGCGGCCGGAGGGCCGGTAGCGCAGCGCGTCCCCCTCGCGCGCGAAGGTGCCGCCGCGGCCCTCGGTGAGCAGCGCGAGCACGTCGAAGCAGTTGAGCCCCAGGCCGCGGACGAAGACCGTCTCGCCCGGCGCCACCACGGAGAGGTCCACGTCCGCGGGGTTCGCGGGGCCGATGTACGTCAGCCCGTGCGCGGCGGCGGCCTCCGCGAGCGCGCTCTCGCCCCGGGTGGGCCTGGCCGGTACGTGGCCCAGGGAGAGGACCACGGCGTCCAGGCCGGTGAGCCGCGTGCCGTCCGCCAGCTCCAGGGTCTGCGGGCCGCCGTACCCGGCGCCGTCGGTCAGGGACACGGCGCGGGTGCGGTGCTCGACGACGGTGACGTGCCCGGGCGCGGCTGCGGTCACCGCACGGTAGGCGTCCTCCAGGTAGGCGCCGTAGAACGCGCGGGTCGGATAGTCGTCCGGGCCCAGCCGGCGTGCCTCGGCCAGCGTCTCGGCGGGGAACCTGCCCCGCACCCCGGGCTGTTCGGCGGTGCGGGCGAGTCCGGCCGCCCACGTGTGGAGGCTGGGCCCCTCCTCGACGGGGCCGTCCATCAGCACGCTGTGGTCGGTGTAGACGGTGACCTGCGAGGCCACCGTGTTCATCAGCAGCTGGCGCGGCTGCTCGGTGCGCCACACCCGTCCGGGGCCCGGTGCGTGCGGCTCGACCACGTGCACGGTCACCGCTCGGTGGGACGGGGATGTGCGCTCGTTGGCACAGAGCCGTTCCAGGACCGCGAAACCGCGCGGCCCCGCGCCGACAAGGGAGACCGTAAGCACCAACACTCCTCACACACAGGTTCCGGTTCGGTCACGGGCTTCGGTGGGGACGGCGCGGCAGCAGCCGGGTCCTCCTGCTGCTGCCGCGCCGGGGGTTCAGCGGCCGCGCGCGTGGGTGCGCAGCTCGGTCCGCAGGACGCTCACGACCCGCTCCACCTGCGCCCCGGTCAGTTCGGCGTGCATCGGGATGGCCAGGTTGCGGGCGAAGAGGTCGGCGGAGACCGGGCACTTGCGCTTGGACTGGTACACCGGCTGCACGTGGGTGGCCCAGGTGCCGTGTCCGCAGCCGATGTCCTGGGCGCGGAGCGCGGCGGCGAGCCCGGCGCGGTCCACCCGCGGGTCCAGGGTCACCATGTAGGACTGCCAGGCGTGGGTGCGGTCCCCGGGCACGTGGGGCAGCGTCAGGAGCTCTTCCTCCGCGAGGAGTTCGCCGTACAGGGCGGCGATCTCGCTGCGGCGGACCAGCAGTTCGTCGATGCGGCCCATCTGCACGCGCAGGATCGCGGCGGCGATGTCCGACATCTTGTAGTTGTAGCCGATGTCGGTGAACTCGGGGATCGGCAGTCCGACGATCTGCGACTGGTCGAAGATGCTGCCGATGCCGAAGGAGGACCGCAGCCGTGCGTCCTGCCCGATCACGGGGTCGGCGGAGAGCAGCGC
This sequence comes from Streptomyces sp. NPDC058401, assembly GCF_042722885.1. Taxonomy (NCBI): domain Bacteria; kingdom Bacillati; phylum Actinomycetota; class Actinomycetes; order Kitasatosporales; family Streptomycetaceae; genus Streptomyces; species Streptomyces sp. NPDC058401. The sequence goes on along the minus strand of NZ_JBHXKA010000115.1, from coordinate 2,912 downwards.
GCCGCCCTCGCCGCTGCTGGCGCCCTTGCGTCCGTGGAAGGAGAGGCAGGCCACCGGTGCCAGCGTGCCCGCCTGGCGGCCCTGATAGGTGGCGCCGACCGAGCAGGCGGCGTCCTCGACCACGAACAGTCCGTGGCGGTCCGCGATCGCGTTCAGCTCGGTGTAGTCGGCGGGCAGGCCGACCGTGTCCACCGCGATGATGCCGACGGTGCGCGGCCCGATCAGGCTCTCCACCGCCTGCGGGTCCACGGTGCCGGTGTCGGCGCGCACGTCGGCGAAGACGGGGACGGCGTCGACGTAGCGCACGGCGTGGGCGGGGGCCGGGAAGGTGTAGTCGGCGACGATCACCTCGTCGCCGGGTTCGACGCCGAGCGCGAGCATCGCCAGGTGGAGCGCGGCGCCGCAGTTGCTGAGCGAGACGGCGTCGCCGACTCCGTAGCGCTCGACGAGCTGCGCCTCCAGCGCCTTGCCCTGGGGGCCCTGGCCGGCCGGCCAGCCCGAGGAGAACACCTCGGCGACGGCGGCCAGTTCCTTTTCTCCCAGACTCGCGTGAACGAGGGGAATCCTGTCCATGGTGGTCACCTCTCGTTACGCCGTGCGGTCGGTCGCGGACCGGGGATTCGGACGGACGGGCGGTTCGAAGCGCAGCGGTGTGATCTGCTCGACGTCATAGCGCTCGCGCATCAGCCGGACGGCCTCGGCGTCCACCGAGGGGCCGGCGGAGAAGATCTCGACGATCTCCTCGAAATAGTGCTCGTGATCGGGCGAGGGATAGCTCTGGAAGAGCATGCGCGCCGGGGTGTCCGAGGAATTGCGGAATGCGTGCGGAGTGCCCGGGGGGACGAACATGCAACTTCCCGCGGTGGCGGTGACGGCCTTGTCCCCGGTGGCGGATTCCCAGCTGCGCCAGGTGTCCTCCGTGCGTTCGGCGGGCTCGAACGCCAGGAGTTCCAACTCCCCTTCCAGGACGTAGAAGAACTCCTGCGATTTCGTGTGCACGTGGGCGCCGACGTCGAATCCCGGCGGCACGATCACTTCGAATACCGAGAGGGAAGAGCCGTCCGCCGCGGTGACCTTGAAGGTCACGTCCTGCGCCTTCGTGACCAGTTTTCGCCCGTGGCCGGGGGGAAGGATGAGCCCGCTCATGTGATTGGTTTCCTCGTAATCTATGGGAATCCCCGCTCGTCGAGAGCGGGCGGCCCGACGCCGGACGGACGGCGGGGCGACGCGGGGGCATTCGGGAAGAACGGCCCGACCCGCATCACGGATTTACGCCGAGCCCTCTTCATCCGCACTTCGGAATTCTTTCTCCCGGAGCTCCGATAAACGGGTTGCACGAAGAGGATCACCGAGCCGGAACGGATTCGTCAAGGACCTCCTTCCGCCCGCCTAGAATTCCCCAAGCCGAATGGACGCACCGGGCGCCGGCCCGGTACGGCCCTACCCGGACCGGGACGGGACGGCATCACGCATTACAGCGGATGGCGCGCGCGTCCGCCATCCGCCGACTTGGCCGCGACTGTTCCCCGGATTGGTATCGGCTTGCCGCCAAGCCAATACCAATCCGTCCCTCAGTCCCCGGCAAGTCATTTGGCCGAAGATGACCGTCACGGCTCGGAAAGACCGAAATCCTGCGGCCTGAATTCACGAGTTCCCGGTGGCCGGATCGGTGGCCGCAGGACCTGACTGCCAAGGAGTACGTCGTGTTGAAACTTCCCGCGGAACGAGACCGGCCGACGCCGCAGGCCCCCACCGGGAGCGCCCTCACCGGGAGCGTCCCCACCGGGAGCGCCGCCACCAGCAGCGCCCCCGCGGACCGTGACGCCTGCGACCGGCTGCTGGCCCGGGTCGGCATCGCGATCGACGAGCTCCTGAAGGCCGAGGCCGGGCAGTGGGGGGCCGTGGACGCCCGCGTGGCGGTGCCGGTCGAGGCGGTCGCGGACATCGTCCGGGCGGGCGGCAAGCGGCTGCGCCCCGCCTTCTGCGTGAGCGGCTACCTGGCGGCCGGCGGTACGGAGGACGAGGGGGACGAAGAGGGCACGGCGACGGTCGTCGCGGCGGGCGCCGCGCTGGAACTCCTGCACGTGTTCGCCCTCATCCACGACGACATCATGGACAACTCCGATACCCGGCGCGGGACTCCCACCGTGCACGCCAAGCACGCCGCCCTCCACGCCGAGCACGGCTGGGCCGGCGAGCACCGCCGGTTCGGAGAGGGCATCGGCATCCTCGCCGGCGACCTGGCGCTCAGCTACGCGAACCGGCTCGCCAGCGGGCTGACCGGCCCGGCCCTGCGGATCTGGAACGACCTGGTCACCGAGGTGATCATCGGCCAGCAGCTGGACATCGCCCTCGCCGCCGAGCTGACGGCCGACCCGGCGCTGTCCCGCTGGGTCGCCGTCTGCAAGTCAGGCCGCTACACCATCCACCGGCCCCTCGCCCTCGGTGCGGCCATCGCCGGAAGGCCCGAACTCCAGGTCCCGTTCGAGGAGTACGGGGTCGCGGCCGGCGAGGCGTTCCAGCTCCGCGACGACCTGCTGGACGCCTTCGGCGACGGGGTGGCGACCGGCAAGCCCGCCGGGCTGGACCTCGTGGAGCACAAGATGACCCTGCTGCTGGCCCTGGCGGCCACCAAGGACGCGCGGGTGGCCCGGCTGGTGGAGGACGGCCGGAGCGGCGGCTGGGACCCGGCCGAGCTGCGGGACGCGCTGCTCGCCTCGGGCGTCCGTCAGGAGGTCGAGGAGCAGATCGACCGGCTCGTCGCGACGGCCTGCGCGGCGCTCGACGACGCCCCGCTGGCGGAGGACTGGCACAAGCGGCTGGTCAAGATGGCCGAGCAGGTGGCCTACCGCGACCGCTGAGCCGACGGCGCACACACCGCGAAGGGCCTCCCGGCGGCTGCCGGGAGGCCC